>DATIPP010000067.1:0-5573 GCA_035471825.1 Gammaproteobacteria bacterium | reverse complement strand
ATACGGGCTTGTTCCCCCAAGAATAAGAATGAAAGTCGATCAACTTGTATATGCCCGCTGGATTGTCCCGGTAGAGCCGGCCAACGAGGTGCTTGATAACCATGCCATCGCCATCAGTGAAGGCAAGATAGTCGACCTCTTACCGGCGGCTGATGCAGATCAAAAATATACCGCCGCCGAGACCCGGCATCTCGCGTCACATGCCCTGCTGCCGGGATTTATCAATGCCCATACTCACGCCACCATGACCCTGTTTCGCGGCCTGGCTAATGATCTGCACCTGATGGACTGGCTCAACCATTATATCTGGCCGGCTGAGAACCGCTGGGTTGACACGGAGTTCGTTTAAGATGGAACACGCCACGCCATTGCCGAAATGCTGCGCAATGGTACCACCTGTTTCAACGACATGTATTTCTTCCCCGGCCACACGGCAGAGATCGCCGTTGCCTGCGGGATCCGGGCAACGGTCGGGTTGATCCTGATCGATTTCCCGACGGCCTGGGCCAGGAATGCCGACGAATACCTCAGGAAAGGCGAAGAAGTCCATGACAAGTACCGTCATAATCCGCTGATCCATACGGCATTCGCACCGCATGCGCCCTACACGGTCTCCGATGAACCGCTGAAACGTATCAGCACCATCGCTGAGGAACTGGACATCCCGATCCACATGCATGTGCATGAAACCCGCCACGAGATCGATCAAAGTATGGAACAGTATGGCAAGCGCCCCTTGCAACGCCTGTTCGACCTGGGACTGCTCAACGAGCGGCTGCTGGCCGTCCACATGACGCAACTGGAAGCGGATGAAATCGAATTGCTGGCAAAATACGGCGTGCACGTGTTGCATTGCCCGGAATCGAACCTGAAACTTGCCAGCGGGTTTTGTCCCGTGGCGCAATTACAACAGGCGGGCGTTAATTTGGCGCTCGGTACCGACGGCGCCGCCAGTAATAACGACCTGGACATGATCGGCGAGATGCGCACGGCCGCACTGCTGGCCAAGGGAGTGTCCGGAGACAGCACCACGCTGCCCGCACACATCGCACTGGAAATGGCCACGATCAACGGCGCACGGGCACTCGGAATCGATTCCTTCACGGGATCGCTGGTGAAGGGAAAAGATGCGGACATCGTGGCCATCGATCTGGACCAGGTGGAAACACAACCACTTTACGAACCCGTATCCCAGATCGTTTACGCCGCAAACCGCAACCAGGTCAGTGATGTGTGGGTTGCCGGCAAGGTCCTGCTGCGTGATCATGGATTAACAACCATAGACGAACATTCGGTACTGGAAAAAACGTCTGAATGGCAAAAAAGGATCATTTCTGCAAATGCTGCCGATCCCGCCAGCACCTGAGTATTGATCCATTTAATCAATTATCGTCAGGATGAAAGCACTGATAATCATTGCCCACGGGAGCCGCCGGCAACAGTCCAATGATGAAATTGTCGGGATGGTAAACGCCGTAAGAACCAGAACCCGTGACAAGTATGACCTCGTCCTGCATTCCTATCTCGAAATCTGCGCACCCTCATTGCCTGCGGCAGTCAGTGATGCAATTGAACAGGGAGCCGATAACATCACGGTTTATCCGTTTTTTCTGAATTCCGGCAATCATGTGTTGCGTGATATTCCGAAAATGATCGAGGAGCTGGATCGGGCAAACGCCGGCGTCATCTTTCACCTCATGCCGCATTTCGGCAAGTCGGAAAACATCCCGGACCTGATCGCAGATCACGTGAAATCCTGATTTTTATTTTCATGCCGGTATTTGTGTCGAATTTTTTTACAATTCGATCAATGCCTGATTAATCATTGTAAACCAGTAACTTGTAGCAACAAGATGGAATATATGTGTCGGTATATTTTACAAATCCGTGACGGGATAAAATGCTCCGGCCGACAAACTTTTTATAACTCACTGATTATCAATAGCGTTAATTACTGGCATTGATATTGCATTAAGTCTGTCTCTAAACAGGGAGTATTACGGTAATAACTCCGGGATTATCTACTCTTCTGTTATTCGATTGTCTCTCTCCGATAGACAGCCGCACCCTGACGGGTGCGGTTTTTTTAATGCCGCACGATATTATTCGCTCTGTTCCCTTCTCAATGCCCGGCGATACTCTGCATTAATCTGGCGGCAGATCTCTCCCAGTTCCGAGTGTTCGTCAACCTGATCGACATAAAAACGGATCAGTGCACGCATGCTGTTTTCGACCCGTCCGGGAGTACTCGGCGGATTGGCATTTTTTTTGATCCGGGTGAGATAACGAAGCAGAAACCACTCCGTTGACTGAAATTCCGGCTGCCCGGACTCAATCGACCGGATATGCCCGATCACTATCTCCCGGAATTCACCAAAATAAATATTTCGCATGAGAAACTATTTCGGCATTCCCCAGCTATTGACGATACGGCAGAAGAGTTCCGCCGTGCGTTCCGCGTCATAGCGGGCAGAATGGGCCTGCTTGTTGTCCCAGCTGAGTCCGGCAGCCTCAACGGCTCTCGACAGGACTGTCTGGCCATAGGCCAGCCCCGCCAGCGTGACCGTATCAAACGTACTGAACGGATGAAACGGATTGCGCTTGATGTTGGTGCGTTTGACGGCCGCGTTCAGAAACGCGAGGTCAAAGGACGGATTGTGGCCGACCAGTATGGCGCGCTTGCAACCGTAGAGTTTCATGTCGCCACGCACACCCCGGAAAATGTCCTGCAGGGCCTCCCGTTCGGAAACTGCGATTTCCCTGCGAAAAGGGTGTTCCGGGTCGATGCCGGTAAATTCCAACGCGGCCGGATCGAGATTGGCACCCTCGAATGGCTGAACGTGACGATTGATGCTTTTGACAATCGACCAGTATCCCTCGTCGTCGGCGGTCAGAATAACTGCGGAGATTTCCAGCAATGCGTCGGTTTCGGGATTGAAACCGCCGGTCTCCACATCGACGACAACGGGGAAGTAACCGCGAAAACGGTTGGAAACAATATTAATGCTGTTTTCGTTTACTGCCTGAGTTGCCATTGGCAATCCTTTCCTGCTCTCAACGGGACGACACGGCCCGATCCGAACGGCAGAGAAGCGGGAACATGCCAGGTTTGATTGATCAGTGTAACTGTTTGTTCATTCAGTGGCAGACCATAAAATGCGGCACCGAAACGGCTGGAAAAGTCTTCCAGCCGGTCCAGGCAACCGGCTGCCTCAAAGACCTCGGCATACAGTTCAATGGCATTGTGTGCCGAGTAGATGCCCGCACAACCACAGGCACTTTCCTTTTCCGTCTGCGCGTGGGGGGCGCTGTCCGTGCCGAGGAAAAAACGTGGATTACCGCTCGTGGCGGCAGTAACGACCGCCTGCCGATGTTGTTCCGCTTTCAGAACGGGCAAACAGTAATGATGCGGACGGAGGCCGCCACTGAACAAGCGATTTCGATTCATTAACAAGTGATGTGGCGTAATTGTGGCCGCCAGGCTTTCCGGCCCCTGCATCACAAAACCGACAGCGTCGCTGGTGGTAATATGTTCCAGCACAATCCGGAGTGAATCAAAGCGTTCCAGCAGAGGTGATAATATGCGCCCGATGAACTCGCTTTCCCGATCGAAGATGTCGACATCCGCATCAGTCACTTCCCCATGCATTAATAACGGCAGATTGCTCTCCGCCATCGCCTCCAGTTGCGGATACACATTTTCAATATCTGTGACGCCGCTTTCGGCATTCGTAGTCGCGCCGGCCGGGTAGTATTTAACGGCATATACATGATCACTTTTTGCCGCCTGTTCAATTTCATTGATCGCCGTTTTTTCCGTCAGGTAAAGCGTCATCAACGGCTGGAAATCCGGTTTATCAGGAAGAACGGAAAATATCCGTTCGCGATAGGCCAGGGCTTCCTCGACAGTCGTTACCGCGGGCTTCAGGTTGGGCATAATGATTGCACGTGCAAACCGGAGTGCTGTATCGGCAACAATACTTTGTAACTCTTCACCATCTCTCAGGTGCAGGTGGAAGTCATCCGGTTTTCTGATAGTTAATGTCTGCAAATGAATTCTCGACTCAATCGGGGGTCTATCAGGATTATGAAAGGTATCATATGTGCCCTGCTTTGTCTGACGCTGCCGCTCCTGGCAATTCAGCCTGCAGCGGCGTGGTTTGGTCCGGGCAATTTCGCCGAATGCCTGTTTGATGGGCTTCCGGGCGTCGGTAGCGACAAGGCTGTCATCGCGGTCACGGCGGCCTGTAAACGGCGTTTCCCGGAAAAACCCGAACCCGGCTGGTTCGACACCGGCGATTACAACCGCTGTATTTCCGAAAACATGGGCGGTATTGTCAATGACAAGGCAGCACTGGCCGTCGAGGCTGCCTGCCGCCAGTTATACAGCATGGAGTAGCCATATATTTAGAACCTATCTCATAATTCCGCACGGCCGCGACAGCGGCGTTTGAGGTGGCAGCGCAAGGAACGAGGAGTGAGGTTTGGTTGTTCCAAATGAACGATGAGTGACGCCGCGATGCCCCGCAAACGCCCTGTCCCTGCGGGTTGTGCGCTTCAGGCCCGCGCTCTGCGTTAATCGGCTTGGCGATAGCTACGGCTATCACCCGCGCCTCGCGCCTTGATCGCGGGCCTGGAGCACGGCAACGCGGTTCGTGGGGAATTATGAGATAGGTTCTAGTTATAACTCATAGCGGAATCGTATTTAAATCGTGTTTAACTCGCCGCTATGCGGGCTTATAATTGGAGAAAACTCAAAAACGGGAGTATCAACATGCCATTACGTATCGGAGAGGAAGCGCCGGATTTTACCGCAGAGACAACGGAAGGAACCATCAACTTCCATGAGTGGATAGGTGACAGCTGGGCCATTCTTTTTTCACACCCGAAAGATTTCACACCGGTCTGCACGACCGAACTCGGATACATGGCCAGGCTCAAGCCTGAATTTGACAAGCGTAATACAAAGATCATCGGTCTCAGCATTGACTCGGTCGATGACCACAAGGAATGGTGCAAGGATATCGAGGAAACCCAGGGACATGCAGTCAATTACCCGATGATCGGCGACACGGACATGAAGGTTGCCAAACTTTATGACATGATTCATCCGAATGCCAGCGGTGACGCAAAAAAACGAACAGCCGCAGACAATGCCACCATCCGTTCCGTCTATATCATCGGGCCGGACAAGAAGATCAAGTTGATCCTGACCTACCCCATGACCACGGGTCGTAATTTCGACGAGGTCCTGCGGGTACTTGATTCGATGCAACTGACGGCGGCACACAAGGTTGCAACCCCGGTAAACTGGAAGCAGGGAGAAGACGTCATCATCGTACCGGCCGTTTCGGACGAGGAAGCGAAGAAAAAATATCCGCAGGGCTGGAACACGCTCAAGCCCTATTTACGCCTGGTAAAACAACCGGACTGATTTCAAGGTTTCAGGGATTACTGTTACCTGATCCATGGGTAAATACATCATCGCGGCCGGGATTTCCCTGGTCATACTCGGATTAATCGTCACCTATGCTCCCGGGCTTTTGAAATGGTTCGGGCACCTGCCCGGCGAT
>DATIPP010000066.1:0-11452 GCA_035471825.1 Gammaproteobacteria bacterium | reverse complement strand
GCCCTGTATGTGATAGTTATTGCATACAAGAAAACATAAGTTCAGGCTATTTGAATGCAGGAAACCATCCCGACAAGTGATGCCCCGGACAGGGAAACAGCGTCATTAAAGATACCGCCGCATTCCATCGAATCGGAAATGGCGGTCCTCGGAGGAATCCTGATCGATGAGACAGCCTGGGAAAAACTGTCGGAAAGGGTCTTCGCGGAAGATTTCTACCGCAAGGACCACCGCATCATCTTCGAGGCCGTCAGCGCCCTGGACGCGGAAGGCCAGCCGGTCGACGTGGTCACGGTCGCGGAGTGGCTGGACAACCATCAGAAACTGGATGAAGCCGGCGGCCTGAATTACATTGCCGCACTCGCCGAAAATACCTCCAGCTCCAGCAATATCCTTGCTTATGCCGATATCGTCCGCAAACGCTCCGTACTGCGGCAACTGATCCGTGCCACCAATGAGATTAACAACACGGTTTTCAATCCGCAGGGCAGAAACAGCGATCAAATTCTGGATTATGCCGAGCAGGCGGTTTTTGAAATCGCCGAGCAGGAAGCCAAGGGGCGCAGCAAATACCGCTCCATCAAGGATCTGCTGGTCGATGCACTGGACCGCGTGGATGAATTGTTCAACCTGGATAATCCCATCACCGGCGTGGCGACCGGTTTTGAAGACCTGGATGAACGTACCGGCGGTTTTCAGAAATCCGACCTGGTGATCATCGCCGGGCGTCCCTCGATGGGCAAAGCCCAGCCACTGGATGCCAGGATCAAGACAATGGATGGCTGGAAAACCATGGGTAAACTGGAACTCGGTGACCGACTTGCATCCGTGGATGGCCGTCCATCCAGAGTTGCCGGAATTTACCCTCAAGGAATCAAGGATATATATCGCTTAACCTTCTCCGATGGACGCACGACAGAAGTCTGCAATGAACATTTGTGGCGCGTTTATTACCGGGGCTGGGAGGAGCCACGTATTCTGTCTACTACCCGGATCATGGAGTTACTGGAGCGAAAGCGGTATCAAGGCCGGCTGTGGATTGATCATTGCTCGGGCGATTTTGGTCACAGAGATGATTTGCCGATCGAGCCATGGGTACTTGGAGCACTGCTTGGCGACGGTAATCTTAAAGGATCGTCTCTACGTTTTTCATCCGCCAGTACTGAACTTCTGGACACTTTATCCAGCTACCTTGAAGAAACTCACCTGCTTCGTGCTGCAGGAGGATGGGACTATCGTATTGTTCAGAACAAAGATCACCGTCGTCCGGGGAAACAGGGCGTATGGCCCAATGCCCTGATTGAAGAGTTGAGAGCTCTTGATCTATGGAATGTTGGTGCTCATACGAAATTCATTCCGGAAATTTACAAGACAGCACACAAGGAGGCTCGCCTGGCTGTATTGCGCGGGCTTCTCGACACAGACGGATGGGTGGAGTCGTGGGGTAGTATACGTTTTGGAACTGTCAGTGAACGTATGGCCGATGATGTGGTTGACCTGGCCAGATCTGTCGGTGCCTGGGTAACCAGGAAACGGCGCAGAAATAACTATACCTACAATAATGAAAGAAGGTTGGGGCGGGAGTCATGGGTAATTAATATCCATCATCCGCAACCACAGCTGTTTTTCAGCGTGCCTGACAAGAAAGCCCGCGTCGCTTCCGGTCCAAAGCGCAGGAAAATGCCTGTAATCAAGAAAGTGGAATGGGTCAAAAAAGCAGAAGCCAGGTGCATTGCAGTAACTCATCCGGATCATCTTTATATAACCGATGATTACGTCGTGACACATAATACCGCCCTGGCGATCAATATCGCCGAGCATGCCGCCATCAAGAACAAGCTTTCCGTCGCCGTGTTCAGCATGGAAATGCCCGGCGAACAACTCGCCATGCGCATGATGTCATCGCTCAGCCGGATCGATCAGCACAAGGTACGTACCGGCAAGCTGCACGACGATGACTGGCCGCGCCTGACATCCGCCGTGGAAATCCTGAAGGACGCCAAGCTTTTCATCGATGATACCCCGGCACTGACGCCGGCCGAGTTGCGATCACGCTGCCGGCGGATCAGCCGCGAGCACGGACTCGATTTCATTATTATCGACTACATGCAATTGATGCAGGTGCCGGGAACGGTTGAAAACCGGGCCACCGAGATCTCCGAGATATCACGTTCACTGAAGGCCATGGCCAAGGAACTGAATGTGCCGGTGGTGGCGCTGTCGCAATTGAATCGCAGTCTTGAACAACGCCCCAACAAACGGCCGGTAATGTCGGATCTGCGCGAGAGCGGCGCCATTGAGCAGGACGCCGACGTCATTATCTTTATCTACCGGGATGAAGTCTATAACGAAGAGACCCTGGACAAGGGCAAGGCCGAGATCATCATCTCCAAGCAACGTAACGGCCCAATCGGCACGGTGCTGCTGACATTCCTCGGACAGTACACGCGCTTTGAAAACTTTATCGAAGAAAAACCGCACATGCTGGGACATTATGAATGAGTCGGCCGGCAAGGGTAGTCATCAACCTTGCGGCCCTGCGTCATAATCTCGAACGCGCCCGACAACTTTCACCGCAAAGCCGGATCATGGCCATCGTCAAGGCGGACGCCTATGGTCACGGGCTGGCGCGTGTTGCCACTGCTTTAGAATCCGCCGATGCCTTTGGCGTGGCCTGCCTGGAAGAAGCACGGTTGCTGCGCGAGAGCGGCATCACCAGGCCGGTGCTGTTGCTGGAGGGACCGTATAACGCCGCCGAGATCCCGGAGATCCGGCAACTCAAGCTGGACATCGTGGTCCACGAACCGGGCCAGGTGGAAATGCTGGAGCAGGCCGGGCCGGGTGATCCGTTGACGGTGTGGATGAAAATCGACAGCGGCATGCATCGGCTCGGGTTTTTGCCGGGAGCGGTTGAGAGCATGTGGCAACGCTTAAGCGATTGCCGGACCGTGGCCGATAATATGGTGGTGATGACGCACCTGGCGTTGGCTACCGACAGGGAGAGTCCGATGACAAGGGAGCAAATCACGCTCTTTGACGATTATTGCCCGCCCGGCGCAGGCGCCCGCAGTATCGCCAACTCGGCCGGCCTGCTTGCCTTCCCGGAAAGCCATACCAACTGGGTCAGGCCGGGTATCATGCTTTACGGTGCTTCTCCCATGGAAGACAGTATCGGTCCCGACGAAGGATTGCGCCCGGTCATGACCCTGGAATCCCGCTTGATCGCGGTGAAATCCGTTCGTGCCGGCGGCCGGGTCGGTTACGGCGCCACCTGGCAGTGCCCGGAGGACATGCCGGTGGGTATTGTCGCGACCGGTTACGCGGACGGTTATCCCCGCCACGCGCCTTCCGGGACACCGGTGCTTGTGAATGGCCGCCGGGCCAGCCTCATCGGCCGGGCTTCCATGGACATGCTGAACGTCGATCTCCGCGGACAACCCGATGCCAGGCCCGGAGACCCGGTTGTTTTATGGGGCGAAGGATTACCTGTCGAGGAGATCGCTGCAAATGCAGGCACCATTCCCTACGAATTACTCTGCGGCGTGCATAAGCGTCTGCATTTTATCGAAAATGGCTAAAGTCAGGGTCCATTACCAATGTAATGAATGCGGCGCCTCGGTGCCGAAGTGGGCCGGCCAGTGCCCGGAATGTCATGCCTGGAACACCTTGCTGGAAGTGATCAGCGAGGCGGGTTCTGCAAGATCTTCACGCTTTCGCGATCACCAGGTAGAACCGGCGGCGATCTGTTACCTGGACTCGGTCGAGGCAACAGCGGGTGATCGTATCAGCACCGGTCTCGGCGAACTCGACCGGGCGATCGGCGGAGGCCTGGTAGACGGCTCTGTGACCCTGCTCGGCGGTGATCCGGGTATCGGCAAATCCACGCTGTTGATCCAGGTCCTGGCGGCAATCGGCGGGAGCGGGGAAATCGCCAACCTGTACGTTTCCGGCGAGGAATCCGCGCAACAGATCGGCCTGCGCGGCAGGCGACTCGGCCTGGGGCTTGAACGATTACGCCTGCTTACCGAAAACAACCTGGAGCGCATACTGGCGCTCGCCGCGCAGGAAAAGCCAGCAGTGCTGGTCATCGATTCCATCCAGACCATGTATACCGAATTACTGCAATCGGCGCCCGGGGCGGTTGCCCAGGTACGGGAGTGTGCCGCACAACTGGTGCGCTATGCCAAGCAGACGGGAACAACGGTATTGCTGGTAGGGCACGTGACCAAGGAAGGCGCGCTGGCCGGACCGCGCGTGCTGGAGCACATGGTCGATACCGTATTGTATTTCGAGGGGGAGAGCAGCAGCCGTTACCGGGTGATCCGCTCGGTCAAGAACCGTTACGGCGCCGTCAATGAACTGGGCGTGTTTGCCATGACGGACAAGGGGCTGCGCGAAGTCAGCAATCCCTCGGCCATTTTCCTGTCACGGCATGAAAAACCTGTTTCCGGCAGTGTCGTCATGGTAACCCGCGAGGGTACCCGGCCGTTACTTGTCGAGGTACAGGCGCTGGTGGACGAATCCCATCTCGCCAACCCGCGCCGCGTCACCGTTGGCCTGGAACAGAACCGCCTGGCCATGTTGCTGGCCGTGCTGCACCGTCATGCCGGTGTCGCGACATTTGACCAGGACGTTTTCGTGAATGTTGTCGGGGGTGTCAGAATCGCCGAAACGGCAGCCGACCTGGCTGTTGTCCTCGCCGTGATCTCCAGCCTGCGGAATATTCCCTTGCCGAGGGAACTCGTGGTGTTCGGTGAAGTGGGACTTGCCGGAGAGATCCGGCCGGTACAAAACGGACCGGAAAGACTGAACGAGGCTGCGAAGCACGGATTTAAACAGGCAATCATCCCGCAGGCCAACAAGCCGCGGCAGCCGGTAGCAGGACTCGAGATAACAGCAGTTAACCGGTTACCGGATGCGCTGGATCGAGTAATGAACTAATGCGCTTTCTGCGCCGGGCTCTCGTCCGGTTGCACGGTGATCCGGGCCGTTTTTACCGCGTTACCCGCCGCCTGCGTGATCTCGATGGTATAACAACCGACCCGCAGACTGGTGCCGGCCTCCGGGATTGTCTCCAGCTGTTCCAGGATCAGGCCGTTCAGGGTCTTCGGACCTACCGACGGCAGGTTCCAGTGTAACTGCCGGTTAATATCACGCAGTGTGGCGGTACCGTCGATAATAAAGGAACCGTCTTCCTGCGGGTGAATGTCCTGGTTGAAAGTCTGCATGTCGGTCGTGAACTCGCCGACGATCTCCTCGAGGATATCCTCCAGCGTGACCATGCCCAGGATGACGCCGTATTCATCGACCACCAGCCCGGTACGTCTTTTCCAGCGCTGGAAGTTCATTAGCTGGGTATGCAGCGGGGTACTTTCCGGCACGTAGTATGGTTCGGAGACGATCTTCTCCAGCTCTTCGGCATTGAATTCACTCTTGTCCGCCATGATTCGCGGTAGCCGCCGGACATGCAGGATACCGACGATGTTATCAATGTTGTCACGGTAAACCAGAAGGCGCGTGTGCTGGCAATGCATCAACTGGTCGAGGATATCACTGGTCGGATCGTTCAGATCGATACCGACCAGTTCGTTACGCGGTACCATGATGTCATCGACCGTTTCTTTTTCCAGGTCCAGGATACTGATCAACATGCGCTGGTGGCGTCTCGGTATCATGGCGCCTGCTTCCCGCACGACGGTACGTAATTCCTCCCTGCTCATGGGAATATCTTCCCTGTCTTCGGGATTAATTCCGAATATTCGAATAACCCCGTTACTGATTTGATTGATGATAAAGACAAAGGGGTAACAGAGTTTCAACAGAGGTGTCAGGACATATGCCGAGGGGAAGGCAATCTTTTCCGGCCGTATGGCGGCGAATGTTTTCGGCGCCGTTTCGGCAAAGACCAGTACAACCGGTGTCAATACCAGCGGTGCTATAGCGTAACCCAGTTCACCAAACAGCCTCACGGCGATCGCCGTCGCCAGGGAGGCTGCGGCGAAGTTCACCAGGTTGTTGCCGAGCAGGATCAGACCAATCAGGCGATCCGGCCGGTGCAACAGCGTACTGGCGAGCATGGCGCCGCGGTGCCGGTCTTCCACCAGGTGCCGTAAACGGTAACGGTTGAGGGCCATCATGCCTGTTTCCGAACTGGAAAAAAAACCGGACATCAGGATTAAAAGGCACAACACACCAAACAATATGGATAAAGGGATAGTTTCCAAGGATGATCACCTCTGTTTTAACGGGAATACCATTGTCAATGCTGTTGATGGAGGGTCAAGTCAGATGTATGCCGATGCTGCTCAGACCCGGTCCAGCAGCACTTCCAGGACGAACTTGGATCCAAAATAAGCGAGTAATAACAGGACAAACCCGGTGGCGGTCCAGCGCGTGATGATCTTTCCGCGCCAGCCGCGGGTCCAGTGTCCCCACAGCAGTATGCCGAAGAATACCCACGCTACGATCGACAATACGGTTTTGTGGACGAGATGCTGGGAGAAGATATCGTGTAAAAACATCAAGCCGGTAACAAGGCTCAGGCTGAGCATGAAAAACCCCAGGATGATTATCTGGATTAGCAGGTCCTGCATGATTTTCATGGGCGGGAGTCGCATGATGCTGGCCGGATGTTTACGTGTGATTTGCCTGTCCTGCAGCGCCAGTAAAATGGCCTGGAGGAATGCAATGGTCAGCAGGCTGTAGGCACAAACAGACAATAACACGTGCAGGCGCAAACCGTTCGGCGCTGTGTCCGGCAGGATGCGGCTGCTTTGAAACAGGATTTCGAGTACCAGGGCGACAATTGTTACCGGAAAAATAATAATTGCCAGGTTTTCCAGGGGTTTTTTCAGGGCAGCGAGAAACACAAACAGGGCTATCCCCCAGGTCATGAGTGACAATGCATTGAAAAAACCGAGATTCAGGCCGCTGCTAATATAGATATTGTTATACAGAACGATGACGTGACCCATGAGTGCAAAAAAACTCAGGACCAGGAACAGTTGTTTGCCGGTTACGGTCGGTCCCTCGCTTTCTGCCATGAACAATTGCCGGCCAAGCAACAATGTCGCGGCCAGGTAGAATGTCATGGCGAAAAGACTGGCAATTAGTGTCATGGAGGGGTATTTAAATCAGGATTTTCATGCATGATTACATACTTGTCTGATACGGTGAAGTGCGGGACAAATATCCGGTGTATGCACCCGGCAATCCTGTTAAAATTATGGCCTGTCCTACATCCCCAGCAGTCTGCTCTGCCTGATGTAGCCGTCTATCTCCGGATTTTTATCAACCAATAACAGTTATGTTTGACAGTATCTCGGAACGCCTCGGGCGGACCCTGAAAGACCTGCGCGGTCAGGGCCGGTTGACCGAGGAGAATATTGCCGACTCGCTCCGCGAGGTGCGGATGGCGTTGCTGGAAGCGGACGTTGCCCTTCCGGTCGTGCGTGATTTTATCAACCACGTCAGGGAACGATCGCTCGGCAAGGAAGTGACGGGCAGCCTGACGCCCGGCCAGGCCGTCATCAAGATCGTCAGGGAAGAACTGGTTCGACTGATGGGCGAGACCAGCACCGGGCTTGACCTCAAGTCGCAACCGCCGGTCGTGATCCTGGTGGCGGGCCTGCAGGGTGCCGGCAAGACCACCTCGGTGGCCAAACTGGCGCGCTACCTGAAAGAAAAACACAACAAAAAATCCATGCTGGTCAGTTGTGATATCTATCGTCCGGCCGCGATCGATCAATTGCAGACCCTGGCCGGTGAAATCGGCGCCGCCTTCTTCCCGAGCACCCCGGACCAGGACCCGGTGGAGATTGTCAATAGCGCCCGGGAAAGCGCGCGCAAACAATACATGGACGTATTGCTGGTCGATACTGCCGGCCGATTGCATATCGACGAAGCCATGATGGAGGAAGTCCGTCGTGTGCATGAAGCAACAGCACCCGCCGAGACCCTGTTTGTCGTGGACAGCATGATGGGCCAGGACGCGGTCAACGCTGCGCGGGCCTTCGGCGAAGCATTGCCGTTGACGGGCGTGATACTGACCAAGATCGACGGTGACGCCCGGGGCGGGGCGGCTCTCTCCGTCCGCCACGTCACCGGCAAGCCCATCAAGTTCATGGGCACCGGCGAGAAAACCCCGGCCCTGGAAGCCTTCCACCCGGACCGGATCGCCTCCCGCATCCTCGGCATGGGTGACGTGCTCAGCCTGATCGAGGACGTGGAGAGTAAAACGGACCAGAAGAAGGCCCGGCAACTGGCCGACAAGCTGAAAAAAGGCAAGGGCTTTACCCTGGAGGATTTCCGCGAACAACTCCTGCAAATGCGAAATATGGGCGGTGTCGGCAGCCTGCTCGATAAACTGCCGGGATTGCCTTCCATACCGCAAAACATGGATGCCGTGGCCGGGGACAAGCAATTCAGGCGCCTGGAGGCCATGATCGACTCCATGACGGCCCGGGAGCGTCAGCGGCCCGATATCATTAATGGATCGCGCAAAAAACGCATCGCGAGTGGGTCCGGTACCCAGGTCCAGGACGTCAACCGCCTGCTGAAGCAATTCAACCAGATGCAGAAAATGATGAAGAAGATGTCCAAAAAAGGCGGTATGACCCGCATGTTGCGGGGCATGGGCGGCAATTTCCCGCGTGGCGGCATGCCGTTTTAACGGCAGTATCTGGTTGTTGATATTTTGTACAAGACGTTTATTTGATAACGGATGCCACTTGAATTTTTTGCTTTCACTGAAATACCAGATACTAACTACCCACCAGCCACAAAATTTCATGAATTTTCATCGATTATGTATTAGGATTGAACTTAATTATCACTTGTTCAAGCCAAATGTCTGACGACACTGACAAAAGCGCGCTTGATTATCACCGTTATCCCCGCCCGGGGAAGATCGAGGTCGTCGCCACCAAGCCGCTTGCCAACCAGCGCGATCTGGCGCTGGCCTACAGTCCCGGCGTCGCCGAGCCCTGCAAGGCCATCGAATCCGACCCGGCCATGGCCGCCGAGGTCACGTCCCGCTCCAACCTGGTTGCCGTGATTACCAACGGTACGGCCGTGCTGGGACTGGGTAATATCGGTCCCCTGGCGGCCAAGCCGGTGATGGAAGGCAAGGGCGTCCTGTTCAAAAAGTTTGCCGGCATCGATGTCTTCGATATCGAGATCAACGAGCAGGACCCGGAAAAACTGATCGAGATCATCGCCAGCCTGGAGCCGACCTTCGGCGGTATCAACCTTGAGGACATCAAGTCACCCGAGTGTTTCCAGGTTGAAGGCGTATTGCGCAATCGCCTCAATATCCCGATCTTCCACGATGACCAGCACGGTACGGCGATTATCGTCAGCGCCGCGGTACTAAATGCCCTGCGTATTGTCGAGAAAAACATCGGGGACGTGCGGATGGTGACGACAGGCGCCGGCGCCTCGGGGATTGCCTGCCTGAAGTTGTTGGTGGAACTGGGGCTGAAAAAGGAAAATATTATCGTACTGGACCGTTCCGGCGTGATTTACCGCAAGCGCGGCGGCCTGACGCCGCACAAAAAACTGTTTGCCAGCGATACCAAGGCCCGGACCCTGGCCGACGCCATCCAGGGTGCCGATATCTTTCTCGGTCTGTCCGGTCCCGGTGTCGTCAAGCAGGAAATGATCCGCAGCATGGCGGACAAACCCATAGTCATGGCGTTATCGAACCCGATACCGGAGATCCTGCCGGAAGAAGTGCGGGCCGTGCGGCCGGACGCCATAATCGCCACCGGTCGCTCGGATTATCCCAACCAGGTCAATAATGTCCTCTGCTTCCCATTTATCTTCCGCGGGGCGCTGGACGTCGGGGCGACGCGCATCAACAAGGAAATGCAGATTGCCTGCGTACAAGCACTGGCGGAACTGGCAATGGAGGACGCACCGGATACGGTCGTGGCTGCCTATGGCGGTATGGAGCTCAAGTTCGGCCCGGAATACCTGATTCCCAAACCCTTCGATCCCCGCCTTATTACCAAGCTGGCGCCGGCCGTGGCACAGGCGGCCATGGACAGCGGCGTGGCCACCCGCAGGATCGACGACATGGCGGCTTACCACGATCAACTCTCGCGCTACGTATTCGAGTCCGTGATGCTGATGCGGCCGGTGTTCGAACGTGCGAAGCTGGCTCCCAAGCGGCTCGTTTATGCCGAGGGCGAGGAACCCAAAATCCTGAGAACCGTGCAGTCGGTAATCGATGAAGGAATCGCCAGCCCGATCCTTGTCGGCAACCCGGATCTTATCAATGACAGTATTCAGAAACTGGGCCTGCGCCTGAGGCCGGGCAGTAATGTCGAGATCGTCGACCCGGAACGACATGCCGATTACGGCATGTTGTCAAAGACCGGTGATCAATCACAAGGCATGTTGAATACGATGATTGCCGCCCGAATGCTGAAAAACGGGGAGGCTGACGGCCTGATCTGCGGGATTACCGGTCGCTATCACGAACATCTTCAGAACCTGGTAGCGGAACTCGGAGTACGTGATCACGTGGGGCAACCGGCGGGTATGAATATTCTGTTGTTGAAAAAGGGTGTGTTTTTTATTTCCGATACGGCGGTAACCGAAAACCCGAACAGTGAGCAGATCGCCGAGATAACACTGTTGGCCGCCGAAGGCGTAAGACGCTTTGGCATTGTGCCGAAGGCCGCGTTGTTGTCTTTCAGTAACAATGACCGGGAAAGGTCAGCCAGCGCAAAGAAGATGCACGCCGCAATGGACATAATTCGCAAGCGGGACCCGGAGCTGGAAGTCGCCGGGCATATACGTGCCGATTCAGCATTACTCGAGAGTATCCGCGATTCCGTCATGCCGGGCCACCCGATGAAAGGAGAAGCCAACCTGCTAATTATGCCCAATCTGGACGCGGCCAAGATAGCCTATGACCTGCTCAAGGTGCTGGGTGACGGTACGACCATCGGACCGATACTGCTGGGCCTGAACCAGCCGGTGCATGTTATGACACCCTCGGCAACGGTGCGCCGGATTATGAATGCCAGTGCTTTGGCCGTGGTGGATGCCCAGCGATCGGATGATGCCGGCGGTGATGCCGGGGACAATCCCGATCCCGAAGCCGTCCGCCGGGCCAGTTAATGAGTGTTGAGTAAGTATTACTCATAGCGCATTACTCAAAACGTAAAACGATAAATATTTTGTTATTACCAACCACCACCTCCTCTCTTTGGGGAAGGTGGAGGGAACGCTCAGGTTGCAGTTGTTTTTCTGAAAGCAAGCCATTGCATCACGGCGAGGATGATAAAGCCGGCAAAACAGACCAGGCTCCATTCCGGGATACTGAGTCCCAGGAAGCGCCATTGAACTTCGGCACATTCACCCGAACCGGAAAAAACCATCTGCAGCACTTCTTGCAGGGGGAATACCTCCAGCATGTAATCCAGGCCCGGCCCGCATGCCG
>DATIPP010000065.1:0-2804 GCA_035471825.1 Gammaproteobacteria bacterium | reverse complement strand
AGCTTTCGCTGGAACAATTATCTCAACCGTTTCCATGACCGACATACGGACCTGATGGATGTCCTGTCCGGTTACCAGCCGCGTGCCGCGGCTCCGCTGGATGAAGTGGCCACGATGCTCGGCTTACCTGGAAAAATGGGTATGAACGGCGCCGTGGTCTGGGACACCTGGCTGGAAGGTAATATAGAAGCTATCCGTGATTACTGTGAAACCGATGTCCTGAATACCTACCTCGTGTTTCTGCGCTACGAGGTCATGCGCGGTCGACAGACGCGGGAGGGTCATGATAAGGAATGTCAGCGTTTGCGGAAAATGTTAAAGGCTGAAAATAAAAAACACCTGCACGAATTCCTTGCAGCATGGGAAGGATAGACAGTTGTGTGTGGTCCGTGGTCAGTAGTTAGTTGTTTGTTGTTATTTTTTATTTATACAACTGACCATCGACAACGGACAACTGACGAGTAACAAATCTGTATGAGCCGTCACAAGAAGTTACCAAAAGAACCGTTCCCCGCCACCATTGAATCCCTTTCCCACGAGGGTCGTGGTATCGCCCATGTCAATAACAAGGCAGTGTTTATCGATGGTACATTGCCGGGCGAGGAGGTTTTGTTTGAGTACCGCAACCGGGGGGGGCGTTTTGATCAGGGCAAGCTGACCAGGATCGAGAAAGCGTCACCGGAACGTATTGAACCCAGATGCCGTCATTATGGTATCTGTGGTGGCTGCAGCCTGCAGCACCTCCCATCCGATGCCCAGTTGAGACACAAGCAGTCTGTGCTGCTGGAACAACTGGAACATATCGGCGAGGTACAACCTGAATCAGTCATGCCGCCGCTGGCCGGATTGGCCTGGAACTATCGTAGCCGCGCACGGTTGAGTGCAAAGTATGTCGATAAGAAAGACAAAATGCTGATCGGTTTCCGGGAACGGTATAGTCCTTTCGTGGCGGATTTGGGCCGGTGTGAAATCCTTCGGCATCCGGTCGGCGAGTTGCTGCAGTCTTTACAGGAGTTACTTGCCGGCCTGAGTATTTTCCGGCAGGTACCGCAGATTGAAGTCGCCGTGGCTGACAATGTAACGGCACTGGTTTTACGGCACCTGGATGAGTTTTCCAGTGAAGATATCCTTCGACTGAGAAAATTTGAGAATCTGCATAACATAGAGTTCTACCTGCAACCGGGCGGTCCGGATACTGTCGGTTCGCTGACACCGGAAAAGCATACACCCCTCACTTACCATTTGCCGGAGTACGACCTGGAGTTCTTTTTTCAGCCCCTCGATTTTATTCAGAATAATACCGGCATGAATCGGAAGATGGTCCGCCAGGCTATCGAATTGCTGGCGCCGGATAAAACGGACCGGGTACTGGATCTTTTCTGCGGACTCGGTAATTTTTCCCTGCCACTGGCACTCAATGCCGGAAATGTCATTGGTATCGAGGGTGATGCAGGATTGATAGAGAGGGCGCAGGTAAACGCACGTCATAACCGGATCGATAATGTCGAGTATTATTGCGCCAACCTTACCGATGAAAAATTACATGCAGCATTCCTGCAACAAACATTTCAAAAGATCCTGCTGGATCCCCCCCGGACCGGCGCACAGGAGATCCTGCGGCAGTTGAAATTTGAACAGACAGACCGGCTGGTCTACGTTTCCTGCAATCCCGCCACGATGGCGAGAGATGCCGGCATACTGGTGCATGAAAACGGTTTTCAACTGAAACGGGCCGGCGTGGTTGACATGTTTCCCCACACGTCCCACCTGGAATCGATTGCGTTGTTTGAACGCTGAATGTGAAAGTAAAAATTCTGTGGCTTGTTCTATAACAGGAGGATCCCACCTGTGTTTCAGGTTACCGTCTGTAGCGATAAAATGTTGTCAATTTCGCAAAGGTGTGCAATTTTAAGCAGTATTTCCGGCATACCCCTGATTTCAAACCCCCTGTTATCAAGAATTGCCCGACGCTTCCATTCCAGTAGTAATGCCAGGCCTGCGCTGTTAATGTGGCTGACGTTCGACAGATCAATAGTTATATTTTTATAGAGTGGAAAAGATTTGCAGGCCTGCTGGTTCATTGACATGATGTTATCAAAGTCAACATTACCGGCAAGAGTGAACACTGCCGTGTCGGAATTTGTTTCTGAAACCTCGAGCATGTTTTGTTTACAATATTTGTATTAAGTTTATAAAAAGGGTTTTATTCGGATATCTTGTCGGCAATAATCCGGCTGATCAGGTTTTCCAGGATAATGGCCGACTCTGCAATCATAATCCTGCTCCCGTCTTTCAGGTAGTTGTTTTCATCAAGACCGGGTTGTATCTCCACATACTGTTCGCCCAGCAGTCCCGCAGTATAAATACTGACTCTTGAATCCGCGGGAAACTGGTTGAATTGCTTCTGGATACTGAGCGTAACCAGGGCGGTATAATCCTTGTCATCATAGGAAATTTCACTGACACGACCGACGAGCACGCCACTCGCTTTTATGGGAGAACGGGCGACCAGGCCACCGATATTGTCAAATTTGGCGGTTACCTCGTAGGTATCGCCGGTATTGATGGTGCTTAAATTGCTGACTTTCATGGCGAGCATGAAAAGGGCGATTATGCCCGCTACAACAAACAATCCAACCCAGATTTCCAGTGTTGATTTCGTCATAATCAGTTTACCTCCAGCATTAAGGCAGTCAGAACAAAATTCAGTCCGAGGACAGCCAGCGATGCAATGACAACACTTTGTGTCGTCGCCCTGCCCACACCTTCCGAGGTAGGCACTGAATCATAACCGGCAAAAAGCG
>DATIPP010000064.1:0-6713 GCA_035471825.1 Gammaproteobacteria bacterium | reverse complement strand
TCCGGGCGATGTGTCAGCAATAATAACAATGAATCTGCGGGGGGTTCTTCCAGTGTCTTCAGGAGTGTATTGGCGGCACTGCGATTCATGCTGTCTGCAGGCCGGATCATAGCAACCTTGTATTTTTCGAAGTGACTTTTCAGGTTGATGAATGCGATCAATTCACGGATTTGATCGACCCTTATCTGCTTGCCTTCTTCTTCCGGTTCAATCCCGAAAATATTCGGGTGCGTACCGGCATGCACCAACTGACAGGAACGGCATTCACCACAAGCAGTCAATGTGTCACGGGGTTGTAGACAAAGCAGTGCCGCATAAAGCGCGTGGGCAAATTGTCCCTTGCCCATACCGGGGGGGCCTGACAATAACAGGGCATGGGGTAATCGATCGTCTTCAATCATGCCCGTAACTGTATGCCAGGTGGATTGATACCAGGGGAAAGTTTTCAAACCAGTCCCTCCTCTTCAAACAACCGGGTGATTTCAGATTGTATATCCGCGATCGAATTGCCTGCATCAAGGACATGGAATCGATCAGGTTCCTTGTCTGCCAGCCCGAGATATGCTTCGCGTGCCGCCTGGAAAAAACCAAGTGTTTCGGACTCGAATCGATCCATCTCGCCCGCCGATCTGGCACGACGGAGTCCCTCTTCTGCCGGCAAATCAAATAACAATGTCATGTCGGGCACCAGGTCAGGATGTACCCAATGTTTCAATTGATCAAATTTTGCATCGTCGATCCCCCGGCCACCGCACTGGTAAGCGTAACTTGAATCCGAGAAACGGTCACAGACGACGATCTTTCCTGCGTCGAGCGCGGGCAGGATCACTTCTGTTAGATGTTGTTGCCTCGCAGCGAACATCATGAGTAATTCCGCCTCGGCACTGATACTGGCATTATCTTTCTGCAGCAGTATGTCACGCAGTTTTTCACCCAGGGCTGTACCGCCTGGTTCGCGCGTAGTAATGACCGCCCTGCCCCGGTTTATCAGCAAGTCACGGATAAACAGCAGGTGTGTGCTTTTGCCTGCGCCTTCGATGCCTTCGAGGGTGATGAAGCTGACTTGCCGGTGGTTCATCTGTGGCTATTCCCCGAGCTGGTACTTGTTGACGGCATTATTATGTTCCCGGAGTGTATCGGAAAAATGATGACTGCCGTCTCCCTTGGAGACAAAATACAGCGCCGAGCCCTCTTCCGGGTGCAATGCTGCATGGATGGCATCCCGTCCCGGCAACGCAATCGGTGTCGGTGGCAGACCGGCATAACGGTAGGTATTGTAAGGTGAATCAATGGAAAGGTCCCGCTTCCGGATATTGCCGTCAAAGTTTGTTCCCATGGCATAGATCACGGTTGGATCCGTTTGCAGGAGCATGCCTTTTTGCAACCGGCGAACAAACACACCAGCGATCTTGCCGCGTTCGTGGGCAACGCCGGTCTCTTTTTCAATGATCGAGGCCATGATCAATGCTTCGTAGGGCGACTGGTAAGGGAGATTTTCCACGCGGTTTTCCCATTCTTCAGAAAGTACCTTTTCCATCCTGCGAAAGGCGCGGAGTAAGAATTGTTTGTCCGTTATCCCCCTCGGGAAATGATAGGTATCCGGAAAAAACCGGCCTTCCGGGTGTGTTTCCGGGTAACCCAGTGATGCCATGATAGCCTGGTCGTCGGCATTGTAATCCAGTGTCTTTACCAGGGCTTCCTGGTCACGGATCGCTGCCAATGCTTCCCGGAATGTCCAGCCTTCCACCAGTGTCAGTGCATATTGTATTACCTTGCCTTCGATAAACTGGTCAAGCAACTGCAACGGGGTCGTGCCTGGTCGTAAAAGATATTCGCCGGCCTTGATCCGGGCATCCTTGCCCTGTCTTTTTGCTTCCAGGATCAGGTAATGCGGATGACTGAGCCAGCCGGCCTGCCGAAGATCACGCCCGACAGACTGCAGGTTATCGCCGGGATTGATGGTAAATATCACATCATTGTCGAGTTGTAACGGCGTACGCAGGTAAGACTGCATATCCTGCCAGAACCACCAGGCCGATCCGGCGAGAGCGACAACAATTAACAAGGAAACTATGAAAACAGCCTGTTTCACCCGACGATCACGTTCCTTTCGATTAACATTTGCCTGATCCTTTCCACTTCCGGATGCAGGCTGAAGCGCGTGTCCTCCAGTTTTACGACCGGCCAGAGACCCAGTGTGCTGTTGGTGAGAAACAGTGCGTCGGCGGCGAGCAGATCACGATACCTGAACGTAGACACGCTTGTTTCAAACCCGGCGTTAACTGCCAGTTCCAGAAGACAATGGCGGACAACCCCGGCAACACCACAGTACATGAGATCCGGCGTTACCAGGCTGTTTCCCTGCAACATGAACAGGTTACTCATGGTCCCCTCGATAATATTGTCTTCCGTGTCCCTGACCAGCCCCTCGGTAATGTCGGGATCGTCCCACTCGCTGCGGGCCAGTACCTGCTCCAGGCGGTTCAGGTGCTTGATTCCGGCCAGTTGGGGGTTTCGCCCCAGTCGCGTATTACAGAGACGGATGTTGATGCCTTTCGTTGCATATTCCGGCGGATAATCGGGCCAGGGATAAAGCGCCAGTAACCGGGTTGGTTGAATACGATCCGGTAACCTGTACCCTCGCCCGCCCTCTCCGCGCGTTACCATGATCTTCAATACACCCTGATCGGCCGTTTGGCAGAGTTTATCCGCTTCCGATTGCAGTAATGAATCTTCGGGACAGGGAATACCCAGGCGTTTACAGCCGGATTCAAGGCGCGCGATATGTTCGCGCCAGCACAGCGGTTGTTGCCTGTTGATTGCAATGGTTTCGAACAGGCCGTCACCGTAGTGCAGCCCGCGGTCAAATGCGCTCAGTGTGTCGGTAGCCTGGCCGTTGATGAGATACATGGGCCGGTATCAGAATATCAATTGCAGCGGATGACGGACATGCTCGCCCGGTAGATTAGTCTGGCTGTCTAAAAATCAGGGTGCCGTTGGTGCCGCCAAAACCGAACGAGTTGGACAGGGCCACCTTGATGTTCATCGACCGCGCCTCGTTGGGGACATAATCCAGATCACATTCCGGATCCGGGTTTTCAAGGTTGATCGTTGGCGGTGCCACCTGGTCCCGCATGGAGAGAATGGAGAAAACCGCCTCCACACCACCGGCGGCACCCAGCATATGACCAATCATGGACTTGGTGGAACTCACGGCCAGCTTGCCGGCGTGATCACCGAAAACGCGCTTAATGGCGCGCGTTTCCACCACGTCACCTGCCGGCGTGGAAGTACCGTGGGCATTGATGTAGTCAACATCTCCCGGATTGAGACCGGCATTACGCAGGGCGTTCTGCATGCACACGGCCGCGCCGCGTCCGTCTTCCGAGGGTGCCGTCATGTGATAGGCGTCGGCGCTCATGCCATAACCGATCACTTCTGCATAAATATTTGCACCGCGTTGCCGGGCATATTCGTATTCTTCCAGTACCAGCACCCCCGCACCGTCACTCAGGACAAACCCGTCCCGGTCACGATCCCAGGGCCGGCTGGCCCCTTCCGGATCGTCATTGCGGGTGGACAGCGCCCGGGCCGCAGCAAATCCGCCGAGACCGGTCGGTGAAGTTGCCATTTCGGCACCCCCGGCGATCATCACATCGGCGTCACCGTACCCAATAATACGGGCCGCGTCGCCGATGTTGTGCGTGCCGGTCGTGCAGGCCGTGACAATCGCAAAATTGGGACCGCGGGCGCCGAATTTGATCGACAGGTTGCCCGAGATCATGTTGATGATATTGCTCGGGACATAAAAAGGTGAAATCTTGCGTGGACCGCCCTCGAGCCAGGCCCGTGTCCCCTTTTCAATCCCGGGCAATCCGCCGATACCGGAACCGATGGCAACACCGACCCGGTCGGCATTGTCCTCATCGATTGTCAGTCCCGCATCTTCGATTGCCTGACAACCGGCGGCCATGCCGTAATGGATGAAGGGATCCATCTTCCGGACGTCCTTGGGTGAAAGATATTCGGTAATGTCAAAATCATGGATGGAACCACCGATACGTACCGAAAATTCCGAGGTGTCGAAGTGCTGGATCAGGCCAATACCACTGACACCATTCTTGATGTTTTCCCAGGAGTCCCTGACTGTATTACCAACGGGCGTCACGAGTCCGAGGCCGGTTACTACAACGCGTCGCTTGCTCAATTGAATACCTGAATATTTGAAACAGCCGGTTTAAATGAAAAAAGCCGCGCTGAAAAACGCGGCCTTTATGGAAAAAGAGTCCCGGGTTATTCCATATTGGCATTGACGTAATCAATGGCCTGCTGGACCGTCGTAATTTTTTCCGCCTCTTCGTCAGGGATTTCAGTCTTGAACTCTTCTTCCAGGGCCATAACCAGTTCAACAGTATCCAGTGAATCAGCACCCAGGTCATCGACAAAAGATGCTTCGTTGTTGACTTCTTCTTCCTTTACGCCCAGTTGTTCTACAACTATTTTTTTTACGCGTTCATCAACACTACTCATAATGGATTATTCCTCCCTTTACGGTCTCCGGGACCGAATGCGTGTGTAAGTTTAGTGAAATGGGTATTTCTTGCAACCTGGATCTGTTCTAAATAGTAAAAAATATATTTATCAGTGAGTTACAGGTTAAATTTAATTAGAAAACGGGGTCAGCACATGTACATTCCGCCATTGACATTGATCGTTTCACCGGTGATATATGCTGCACCATCTGAAGCCAGAAAATGTACTGCATGGGCAACTTCATCAACATCACCAAAACGATTTAAAGCGATCTGTGACAACAGTGCCTGTTGTTGGTCATCAGGCAGAGCATACGTCATATCAGTTTCAATAAAACCCGGAGCAACAGCATTAACGGTGATACCCCTCGAACCCACTTCCCGTGCGAGTGAACGGGTAAATCCGACCACCCCGGCTTTTGCCGCGGAATAATTGGTCTGGCCGGGATTGCCGGAACTCCCTACCACGGAAGTGATATTAATAATCCTGCCGTAACGCGCTTTCATCATGCCACGTAAACAGAGTTTCGTGAGACGGAATATCGAGTTCAGGTTGGTATTGATGACCTGGTCCCATTCGAAATCTTTCATTCGCATCAGGAGATTGTCGCGCGTGATCCCGGCGTTGTTGACCAGGATTGTCGGTACGAGTCCGGCGGCTTTTATTTCTTCGCCGAGGTGTTCGACGGATTCTGTCGCTGCCACATCAAGTATAAAGGCCTTGCCTGTAATATTGTTTTCAGCCAGCAATTCCATGATCGCGTCTGTTCCCTTTTCACCGGTTGCGGTACCGATCACCGTGGCACCGGCGGTGCCGAGTTTGTGTGCAATCGCCCTGCCGATTCCACGGCTGGCGCCTGTCACGAGTGCGACTCGTCCTTCAAGGTTCATGTCAATCCAGATCCCTTGTTGTCTCGAGTGCTTTTACCAGTGTCGGCGGATTGTAAACGGGCAATACTTCGATGGTACGGTCGATTCGCTTGATTAATCCGGACAACACCTTGCCCGGTCCGCATTCGATAATGTGGGTAATTCCCTCTTCTTTCATCTTTTTAATTGTCTCGATCCATCGCACCGGCTGATATAATTGTTCGGCAAGTGCGATCTTTATCATCGTGGCATCGGATCTGGAGCTTGCGTCAATGTTATGCAATACCTGGATGGTTGGTGTTTTAATAGTAATATTGTTCATACGTTCTGCAAATTCCTTCGCGGCATCCCGCATCAGGGCACAATGTGATGGTACGCTGACCGGTAACAATATTGTCCGTTTTGCCCCCGCTGCAGCTGCCAGTTCAATCGCTCGTTTTACTGCATCGGTATCACCGGCAATCACGATCTGGCCGGGAGAATTGAAGTTGGCGGGAGAAACGATCTGCCCCTCCGCGGCCCTGCTGCAGACTGTCTCCAGCTCGTCACCGTCCAGGCCGAGGATGGCGGCCATCGCGCCTTCACCTTCCGGCACGGCGGATTGCATCAGTCTGCCCCGGTCGGCAACCAGTGAAACCGCGTCATTGAATAGCAGGCTGCCGGCACACACCAGTGCGCTGTATTCCCCCAGGCTGTGGCCGGCCATTAATGCAGGTGTAAGTCCGCCCTGCTCCAGCCAGACACGCCAGGTGGCAACACCCGCGGTCAGCAAGGCGGGCTGGGTGTTTTCCGTAGTATTCAACCTGTCTTCCGGGCCGTTTTCCACCAGGTCCCACAGATCGTAATCAAGCGACCGGCCCGCTTCATGAAAGGTCTCTTCGACCAGGGGGAATTGTGCAGCCAGGGCCGACAACATGCCGACTGATTGCGACCCCTGGCCGGGAAAAACGAACGCAAGTTTACTATTGGTCATTTGTCAGTTGTTGTTTGTCACTTGTTACTTGTCAGTTTTTATTGTCGGTTGTTTATTGTTGCTTGTAGAAGCACTCAGTCCTCATCACTAATACCTGATGAGTGCCGACCCCCAAGTGAAACCACCGCCAAATGCCTCCAGGAGCAGGGTCTCGTCCCGCTTGATGCGGCCGTCACGAATGGCCACGTCCAGCGCCAGGGGCACTGATGCGGCCGACGTATTGCCATGCCCTGCGACGGTGACGACAACCCGTTCGATTGGCATGTCCAGTTTCTTCGCCGTTGCCGCAATGATACGCGTATTGGCCTGATGCGGAACCAGCCAGTCGATATCCTCCT
>DATIPP010000063.1:0-4393 GCA_035471825.1 Gammaproteobacteria bacterium | reverse complement strand
GCGTCTACCGGATCGGGGGGCGAGATCCGGGATGAATCCGCCACCGGACGGGGTGCGAGGCCCAAGGCCGGTTTGACCGGTTACACCGTCTCCAACCTGCGCATCCCCGGGTTCATCCAGGACTGGGAAGAAGACAACGGTAAACCGGAACGGATTGCCTCGGCACTGGAGATCATGCTGGATGCGCCGATAGGCGGGGCCGCATTCAATAATGAATTCGGCCGGCCGGCATTATGCGGTTACTTCCGCACTTATGAACAAACAGAACAACCGGGACGCATCCGGGGATACCACAAACCGATCATGCTGGCCGGCGGCTACGGCATGATCCGTAACGATCACATTCACAAACAAACCATACCCCCAGGCACCGCATTGATCGTGCTGGGTGGCCCGGCCATGTTGATCGGGCTCGGCGGCGGCGCGGCCTCATCCATGGCGTCGGGTTCCAGTGATGCTGCGCTCGATTTCGCCTCCGTGCAACGCGACAACCCGGAAATGCAACGGCGTTGCCAGGAGGTTATTAATGCCTGCTGGGCACTCGGTGATGCAAACCCGATCATCTCCATCCACGATGTCGGGGCCGGCGGCCTTTCCAATGCCCTGCCGGAACTTGTCAGTGCCAGCAAGCGCGGGGCACGATTTGAATTGCGCGGAATCCCCAGCGCCGAACCGGGATTGTCCCCGATGGAGATCTGGTGCAACGAGGCCCAGGAACGTTACGTGCTTGCTGTCGCGCAGGAATCGATTACACTTTTCTCCGGGTTCTGTCAGCGCGAACGGGCGCCGTTTGCAGTTATCGGTGAAGCAAGTGACGATGACCAGCTTGTTTTGCATGATGCCCTGTTTGAAAACGATCCTATTCATATGCCCATGCCCGTTTTGCTGGGCAAGTTACCACGCATACAATGTCACGCCGATCCAGTGCGACGGTCATTTGAACCCTTGCCTGCGAACCGGATCGAGCTGGCCGATACAATACGAAAGGTCTTGCGATTACCCGCTGTCGCCGATAAACGTTTTTTAATCACCATCGGCGATCGGAGCATCTCCGGACTCACGATCCGCGATCAAATGGTCGGCCCCTGGCAGACACCGGTCGCAGATTGCGCGATAACTGCGAGTGGATACGGAGCCGTCGTCGGCGAAGCCATGGCAATCGGTGAACGAACACCGCTGGCTCTCGTGGATGCTCCGGCGTCCGGACGCATGGCCGTCACCGAGGCTATCACCAATATCTGTGCCGCGAGGATATTAAGCCTTGCCGATGTTTGCCTCTCAGCAAACTGGATGGCGGCCTGCGGCGGCGACAACGAAGATGCCGGACTTTATGCCACTGTCGAGGCCGTGAGCGAGTTTTGCCAGGCACTGGGAATCTGCATCCCGGTCGGCAAGGATTCCCTGTCCATGCGCACGCACTGGCAGGATGCATCACAGACAAAAGAAGTCGTCTCACCCTTGTCCCTGATCGTATCGGCATTCGCTCCGGTCGCGGACACCCGCCAGAATCTGACCCCGCAACCCGGGACCGATACCGGCGAAACGGTACTTATGCTTATTGACCTCGGTTGCGGTAAAAACCGTTGCGGTGGCACCGCCCTGACGCAGGTACACAATCATATCGGCGGAGAAACACCGGACCTGGACGACCCGGCATTATTGAAACAGTTCTTCCAGGCTGTCCAGATCATGAATGAAGCGGGAATATTGCTGGCCTATCACGATCGGTCTGACGGCGGCCTTTTCGTTACGTTGTGTGAAATGGCTTTTGCCGCACATAACGGCATCGATGTCTCGCTGGATGAACTCGCCGGTAACCCACTGCCTGTATTGTTCAACGAAGATGCCGGTGCCGTCATACAGGTACGCCGTGAAGACATCGAGGCAGTCAACAAGGTATTTGAAAAAACCGGTGAATTATCAAAGCATGTTCATGTGGTCGGCACGCTGAATACCGATAAACGTTTTCGGATTACACGAAACGGAAGTGAAATCTGGTCCGATGATCTTGCCGATCTACACAGGCTGTGGTCGGAAACCACATTCCACATGCAATCCCTGCGGGATAACCCGGAATGTGCGCGCGAGGAATATGACAGTATCGTAAATATGGAAGATCCGGGGCTGACGGTTAAGGCGAGTTTTGCCGGTGGCTCACCCGCGATCAAGACCGGGGCGCGTCCGCGCATCGCCATCTTGCGGGAACAGGGGGTCAACGGACAGGTCGAGATGGCTGCCGCCTTTGATCGCGCCGGTTTCGATTCCGTTGACGTGCATATGAATGATCTCATGCAGGGTAACGTTTCGCTGGATTCATTCTCCGGCCTCGCCGCCTGTGGCGGGTTTTCCTACGGCGACGTCCTGGGTGCGGGAGGTGGCTGGGCCAACACGATCCTTTTTAACGACGAACAGTGTGATGCTTTCCGGGATTTTTTCAACCGGAAAGATACCTTCGGTCTAGGTGTGTGCAACGGCTGTCAGATGTTTTCGCATTTGCGCGAGTTGATACCGGGCGCAGGACACTGGCCGGACTTCGTACCCAATCGTTCGGAGCAGTTCGAGTCCCGGCTGGTGATGGTGGAAGTGCTGGAATCGCCCTCGATCCTCCTGCGGGGCATGACCGGATCACGGCTGCCCATTGCCGTCGCACATGGTGAAGGGCGCGTACTTTTCGCCGGTGAGACGGCACAAAATAACGCTTTGCCTGTCGTGCGTTATATTGATAATTACGGGAAACCGGCGGAAACCTATCCCGCCAACCCCAACGGTTCGCCAGGAGGATTCACCGGCTTCACCAGCGATGACGGCAGGTTTACCATAATGATGCCGCATCCGGAACGCGTGTTTCTGCGCCAGCAATATTCCTGGCTACCGACCGAGTGGCATGACGAGGAAGGTCCATGGATGCGGTTATTCCACAATGCGCGCTCCTGGCTGGATTGATTAACTCACGTAAGCTGTTGATCCATAATTCTTTATCACGTCACCGTTTAGGCGACGAGAATGATTGCCGCGCATCAGCCTGTCCAGGCTGCCTGATTAACCGGCGCCACTGACACAGCCGTCCGGCTGATATAAACTGTTGTATTGGAATCAGTTTTTTTCCGGAATAAAAATGGCCGATAACAGCGACATCTCCGAACAAGACAGGGCCCTGTTTCGCCGTAGCGTGGGTAACGTTGAACCCGCACGGCACGACCGCCTTGCGCATGAACAGGCCGGGTTCAGGCGGGAATCGCCGGCACGGTTAGACGGGCTTTTCTCCGGGAACTCACGGACTGCGATGCCGGGCACGGAACCGGGGTGGTTGCTCGAAGTCGGGGACGAACTGTATTTCAAACAACCGGGCGTACAAGAGAAGGTCATCAGAAAACTGAAACGCGGGCAGTTCAGGACAGAAGCCACCGCCGATCTCCACGGGAAAACCGCAGGCCAGGCCCGGCAATTACTCACGAAATTTCTGAAAGACTGTCATCACAGGAACAACCGCTGTGTGTTGATCATTCACGGCAAAGGACGGGGGTCACCTAACAGAAAACCCGTCATCAAGAACAGGATTAACACCTGGTTACGTGAGTCCGGTGTCGTGCTGGCATTCTGCTCGGCGCGTCCGGAAGATGGTGGCACCGGCGCTGTCTATGTCCTGCTGAAAAAACACCAGCCTGTTTTCAAAGATAAATCCTGATCACGCCTTCCGGTTAACGTATGGATAATGCCATTAAATACCAGTCAGCATTGGCCCGGTTATATGCACGAATAAATGATCTGGTCGATACCGAGTTTGAGCAGGCGTTGTTCAGGCTTCTGGGGGGTATCGTTTGGCTGATATATATCCTGTCCGTGCAGGTCGATTACCAGATCGCCCGACAGGTCATCTATGTCTCCTACACCTATATCATATGTGATCTGTTGATCATGTGCTGGATATTTGCGGCACCGAGGATACACCCGATCAGGCGCCTTACCGGTATGTTTCTGGACAACTACTGTATCGGTTACGTGATGCTTTTTTCCGGATTATACGGTGCCCCGTTGTTTGGCGGTTACCTGTTCACGACTTTCGGACAGGGTTTCCGCTACGGTCATAAGTATCTTTTCACTGCAGTCATCATGAACCTGATCAGTTTTGGTATCGTGATGACATTCAACGAGTACTGGTCAACTCACAAGCCTATCGGATATGGCATCATCATCGCACTGATAGTGCTTGCCGCCTATGTCTCCATGCTGATGTCCCGGCTGCAGCATGCCATCGAGGTGGCCAATGCCGCCAACGAGGCAAAAAGCCAGTTCCTGTCCAACATGAGCCATGAGATCAGGACACCCCTGAACGGCGTGATTGGCATGAGTGACCTTTTAATGAAGACCAGGCTCAAGCCCGACCAAAAAGATT
>DATIPP010000062.1:0-28107 GCA_035471825.1 Gammaproteobacteria bacterium | reverse complement strand
GCCGCACGTGGTGGATTTCGACAACCTGTTGATCATGCGCACTCTGTCGAAGTCCGGACTCGCCGGCTTGCGTCTCGGTTATCTCACCGGCCCGGGAGAGTGGCTGGATGAATTAGAAAAGATCCGGTTGCCCTATAATATCAATGCACTCACGCAGCTCACTGTCAGTTTCATGTTGAAACACCAGGAAGTGTTGGCAGAACAGACCGGGCGGATCTGCGAGGAAAGGGAGAGACTGTACCGGGAACTGGTAGCGCACGAACCATTACAGGTCTGGCCCAGCCGGGCGAATTTTCTGTTGTTCCGTGTCGATGATCAACCGGCCGATGTGATTCATTCCGGTCTGAAGGAGAAGGGGATCCTGATTAAAAGCCTCCACGGCAGTCACCCGCTGCTGGAGAACTGCCTGCGGGTGACTGTCGGTACGGGAGAAGAAAACAGACAGTTTATTGCCGCCCTGGAAAACCTGATTTGATCAGGATCGGCGTTCCGGCATGGCCGGGCGCTCAGCAATCCTGGCCTGCACGGTCATTTCCTTCCAGCCGCGTAATACTTTCACCTCGATGGTACGGCCCGGCTCCAGGGCCGATATGGTCTGGATGGCCTGTTGCGGATTGCTGACCTGATGCTCGTCGACGCTGAGGATAATATCACCGGGTAAAATGCCGGCCTTGTCGGCCGGTCCATCACTGAGGACACCGGCTACGAGCACCCCGCCGTTTTCGAGCCCGATGTCATGTAATAAATCCGCGGAAAGCATCTGAGCCTCGATCCCCAGCCAGCCGCGTACCACCCGCCCGTGCGTGATCAACTCCTGCATGACTTCTATGGCCTGGTTTACGGGGGTCGCCAGGCCGATTCCCTGGGAACCACCGGTGCTGGAAATAATGGCCGTGTTGATTCCAACCAGGAGTCCATCGGTCGTGATCAGTGCGCCGCCCGAGTTGCCGGGGTTGATGTCTGCATCAGTCTGGATAAAGTCCTCGAATGTCGTCACGCCCATATGCCGCCGGCTTTTGGCGCTGACGATCCCCTGCGTGACCGTCTGGCCGAAGTCATAGGGATTGCCTATTGCAAGGACAACATCCCCCACCTGAAGACTGCTGGAATCGCCGACTTCGATGCTCGGCAATTGCTCCAGTTCAATCCTGAGTACGGCAAGATCCGTATCCGTATCGATGCCGATGATCTCGGCGGCGCTTTGACGGCCGTCATTCAGGGTAATGGTGATCTCATCCTTGTCCCGGATCAGGTGGGCGTTGGTCAGGATATGACCTTCCTCGCTCATGATGACACCCGAACCCAGGTTACTGTCGCGGCGTTGATTGGGCACGGGCGCGGTAGGTCCGAAAAATTGCTGGAACAGGGGGTCCTGGAACAACGGATTGACGCGCTGTTTGTATATCTTGCTGGCGTAGACGTTAACGACGGCTGGCGCCGCCTTGTTGACAGCAAACCGGTAGGAACCGTTGTTATCTTTCGAAAGTATTCTGCCCGTATCTGTTTTCGTGCCCAGCTCGGGCCAGATGAGGAGGATCACTGCGCCTATGGCGAGGCCGGCGATAACGGATTGCAGGATAAATTTTATCGACTGGTTCACTGGTATCATCAGGATTGGATGGACGGGCTTTACCTGCCAGGTCGTCACTGTGCGGTCCGGGGCTTGACAGGCCGTGATATACTACCTTCTTGTCACGAAAAGTTCAGCCTTTACGCAGGTATACGCCAAATGAGCAATCAACAGAATCCAGACGATAACATTGATTTGCACCGGCGTCGCTTTCTCACTACAGCCGCAACAGTGGTCGGTGGCATGGGGGTGGCGGCAACCAGCATCCCGTTTATCTCTACCATGACGCCCAGCGCCAAGACGCGGGCAATCGGTGGTCCCGTCGAGGTGGACCTGGGTGACATGAAGCCGGGAGAAAGGAAAATCGTCAAATGGCAGGGCAAGCCTGTCTGGATCCTGAAACGCAGTGACAAGACATTATCGACACTCGATACCCTGAATGACGAACTCCGTGACCCGCATTCCGGTGTCGAACAGCAACCGGAGTATGCACAAAACGAATACCGCTCGATCAAACCTGAATACCTGGTCGTTATCGGTCTTTGTACACATCTTGGATGTTCACCCAATTATTTTCCGGCTGGTGTCGAGACCGACTTCGGACCGGAATGGAAAGGCGGCTTTTTCTGTCCGTGCCACGGTTCACTATTTGACCTTGCTGGACGTGTTTACAAGGGCGTTCCCGCACCGGCAAATCTTGTGGTGCCACCTTACCGGTTCCTGACAGAGTCACGCATTATTGTCGGGCAGGAGGAGGTCAGCTGATGAACAAGGTAACCAGTAACCTTGTCTCCCTGCGTGACTGGGTGGATGCACGCTTCCCGTTGATGAAACTCTGGAACGAGCATCTCGCGGAATACTATGCACCGAAAAATTTCAACTTCTGGTATTTCTTCGGTTCACTTGCCCTGGTTGTCCTGTTGATCCAGATCGTGACCGGCATCTGGCTAACCATGAATTACAAGCCGTCCGCGGAAGAAGCTTTTGCCTCGGTCGAGTACATCATGCGGGATGTGGAATGGGGCTGGTGGATCCGGTACATGCATTCCACCGGCGCCTCGGCCTTTTTTATTGTCATTTATCTGCACATGTTTCGCGCTCTTTTATATGGATCATTCAAGAAGCCGCGCGAGCTTTTATGGATCACTGGCATGTTGATCTATCTCACCCTTATGGGCGAAGCCTTCTTCGGGTATCTCCTGCCGTGGGGACAGATGTCCTACTGGGGTGCCCAGGTGATTATCTCCCTGTTCGGTGCCATTCCCATTGTCGGTGATGAACTTGCATTGTGGATACGCGGCGATTACGTGGTGTCTGACGTTACGCTTAACAGGTTTTTCGCCTTCCATGTGATCGCCATGCCGCTGGTGTTGCTGGCTCTGGTGGTCATGCATATCATGGCCCTGCACGAAGTCGGATCGAACAACCCCGACGGTGTCGATATCAAGAAAAAGAAAGATGACAATGGTGTGCCGCTTGACGGTATCCCGTTTCATCCCTATTACACGGTAAAGGATATCGTCGGCGTCACCGTTTTCCTGATCCTGTTTTCGATAGTCGTTTTTTATGCTCCGGAGATGGGCGGCTATTTCCTCGAACATGCGAATTTCATTCCGGCCGATCCCCTGAAGACACCGGAACATATTGCGCCTGTTTGGTACTTCACGCCTTTCTACGCCATACTGCGTGCCGTACCCAGCCAGGTAGGCGGGGTTTTTGCCATGGGCCTGGCGACCATGATGTTTTTCTTTCTTCCCTGGCTCGATCGCAGCCCGGTTAAATCCATCCGTTATCGTGGCTGGAAATACCGCACGGCCCTGGCAGCCTTTACCATAAGTTTCCTGGCCCTGGGTTGGCTGGGCCTGCAGGTGGCAACGCCGCTTTATACCTGGATGTCGCGGTTTTTTGCCATTGTCTATTTTGCATTCTTCCTGCTGATGCCTTTCTATACAAGTACGGATAATGACAAGCCGGTACCGGAAAGGGTGACATGAGTATGAAAAAACTTTTTCTGCTGTTGAGCTTGATCTGGCCTGTGATCGGACTGGCGGCGGGCGGAGACAGTCTTGCATACGATATCGAGGTGGATTCGACGGACGTGCATTCCCTGCAACGCGGTGCGCGCATTTTTGTAAATTACTGTATGGGTTGCCACTCGGCGTCCTACATGCGATACAACCGGATGGGCAAGGATCTGGGTATCAGCGAGGATGTTTTGCGGGAGAATTTCATGTTCGGTGTCACGAAGTCCGGCAGCACCATGGACATCGCCATGAAGAGTGGTGACGCGGAAAAATTTTTCGGTGTGGCCCCGCCCGACCTGTCGGTCATCGCCCGTTCCCGCGGTGAAGACTGGTTGTATTCCTACTTCATGACATTTTACCGGGATCCGGATCGGCCATTCGGAGTCAATAACCTGACGTTCAAGGATGTTGCCATGCCCCACGTTTTGTGGGAACTACAGGGAATCCAGGGACCGGTCACGAAGATAGTCATGCAGAAAGATGGAACGGAGACCGAGGTGATAGAACGGCTGGAACTTGTCACTCCGGGCAAACTGAAACCGAAACAATATGAAGCCACTGTCTACGATCTGGTCAATTTCCTGGATTACCTGGCGGAACCGGCGAAATTCAAGCGGTACAAACTTGGTATCTGGGTCATTGTATACCTGCTCTGTTTCCTGGTACTGGCCTGGATGCTCAAGAAAGAATACTGGAAAGACGTTCATTAGAACTGAAGTCTGGGAATTATCAATAAACCGGAGGAATTTATGGCAAGCATAGCCAACAGACGATCAGTTATGGTTCTTTATTCTGATCCAGTCACGCCCTTGAGTCACAGCGTCAGAATCGTGCTGGCAGAGAAGGATATCAATGTCGAAATTCATTATATAACAGACCAGGAACGCCCTGAAGAACTCGTCGAACTGAATCCCTACAATTCGATCCTGACTTTAATTGACCGCGAACTTGTCCTGTATGATGCACAGATCATCATGGAGTATCTTGATGAACGCTTTCCCCATCCACCTCTGATGCCGGTTGACCCGGTCTCCCGGGCAAGCAACCGCCAGTACCGTTACCGCGTTATGCGTGATCTTTACTCATTGATCGATGAACTGGAGGGTGAAAACGAGATCGCTGCGGCCAATGCCCGTAAAACCATGCGGGATAACCTGACGGCAATTGCCCCGATATTCGAACAGAGGTCGTACTTCATGTCGGAAGAATATTCCCTTATCGACTGCTGCATGGCGCCATTGTTATGGCGGTTGGATACATACAGCATTAAATTGCCGTCTTCGGCCAAACCACTCACGAAATACAGTGAACGCCTATTTGAAAGACATGCATTCAAGATCAGCCTGTCTGATGCCGAAAAGGAAATGAATCCCTGTTGATCCGGCAAAGGTAGTATCATGAATTCCAACAGACCCTATTTGATCCGCGCCCTCTATGAATGGATCATGGACAACGGCATGAGCCCACATTTGCTGGTAAAGGCGGATGAAAACGTAAAGGTACCGCGGGAATATGTTGAAGACGGCAAGATTATATTGAATATCCAGGCGGATGCTGTGAAGGGATTGCAACTTGGCAATGAGTTTATCGATTTCAATGCCCGCTTTGGTGGCACACCACAAGAGATTACCGTTCCTGTGTCCTCCGTACTGGCCATTTATGCCACTGAGAACGGCAAGGGACTGATTTTTCCGGAAGAAGATGAGGATACGGATGCGCCGGTTGACGGCGACAGGAAGGACGGGAAACAACGGCCGCATTTGAAGGTCATCAAGTAACAAACAAGCATTCATTTCACATGCAGTAGGTGCGATCCATGATCGAAGTGCTGCAGGCAGACATTACCTCGCTGGAAGTCGACGCCATCGTTAATGCTGCCAACAGTTCACTGTTGGGTGGCGGTGGTGTCGATGGCGCCATCCACAGGAAGGCCGGTCCCGAATTACTGGAATACAACAGGGGATTGGGCGGTTGTGACACCGGCAATTCCGTGGTCTCTCCGGGATTCCGCCTGCCGGCGAAATGGATCATCCACACTGTCGGACCGGTATGGCAGGGTGGTAATAACAATGAACCGGCATTGCTGGAAAGCTGTTACCGGCACTCGTTCGAACTGGCCCGGGAAAAGCAGGCGCGTAGCATTGCCTTTCCCGCGATCAGCACCGGAGTCTACGGTTATCCGAAACAGTCCGCAGCAGAAACGGCTGTTCGGGTCATGCGGGAATTCGAGCCGGAATTTGACCGTATCATCGCCTGCTGTTTCAGCGAGGAAGATGCAGTTATTTACAAAAAACTACTTGGTGACTAGTCAGTCAAGATACTGGAAAAGCTTGACCACCTTTTGTACACCGCCGGCCTTGCGTGCAGTCTCGGTAGCGCGATCGCCTTCTTCACGCGTCACGAGCCCCATCAGGTAAACCACGCCTTTTTCCGTCACGACCTTGACGCGCGTACCGTCGAAATCCTTCAATGTTAACAATCGTGTTTTGACCTTGGAAGTGATCAGGCTGTCGCTGCTGCGGCTAACGAATGAACTGGGAGCGGCAATAGTGATCTCGTTGTAGACGTGCGACACCTTGGGAATGTCCCTGACGATAGAAATGATCCGATCCCGGAGTTCTTCGGTGGGCGCTTCACCGGTTACAAGTACAACCGTGTTGTAACTGGTGACGTTAATATGTGCTTCAGCATTGATCTGTTGATCAGAATAAAATGCCTGGATGGCCTTCAGTTCTATTGCCTGGTCCTCGATCACCGTGCCGGTAGTACGCCGGTCATGGGCAACGGCAACACCGGTGGCGCCGGTTCCGACGACAGCTGCGGCGCAGCCGTGCAATACAAGGATCATCATTAAAACCAGATAGCATCGAACGATAGTATTAAAGCTTTTCATTACGTCTCCTGTCCGAGTAATTGCCGATCGACCAGATCGCAAATGGAATGAATGATCATCAGGTGAACTTCCTGAATGCGGGCCGTCGTCCAGCTTGGAACACGGATCTCGATGTCGTTTTCCTGCATCAGGTAGGCTACCTGGCCGCCTTCGCGACCGGTGAGCGCGATGACATGCATGCCGCGATCGTGTGCGGCATCGATGGCATGAATAATATTGTGTGATTCGCCGCTGGTGCTGAAGGCCAGCAGGATATCACCTTCCTGGCCCAGGGCACGGATTTGTTTTGAAAAGATATCAGCATACTGGTAATCGTTAGCGATGGAAGTCAGTGTTGATGAGTCCGTGGTCAGGGCGATTGCCGGCAGACCGGGCCGTTCCATTTCGAAGCGGTTCAGCATCTCCGACGAAAAATGCTGCGCGTCCGCGGCCGAGCCGCCGTTGCCGCAACTGAGGATCTTGTGTTCCTTGAGGAGGCTATCGGCAATAAGTGCTGCGGCCCCGGCGATGAGTGGCGCCAGAGAATCTGCCGAATCCGCCTTGAGCTGGATGCTCTCCTGGAAGTTTTCTTTTACACGTTCAACGGGGTCCATATTGCTGTTTCGCGGTTTTAACCAAGCGGGCCTATTATGCCTGAAATGCGTTGTTAATCCATTCAACGGAAGGCTTCTCCAGTGAACCCGACAATATAATGACGTCAAAACGGCAATCGAGGGTGGTCATTTTCCGGTTGACCTGCAAGAACCGTTGACTGGTATTGATGATCCGGCGGCACTTTCCAGGATCAATGGATTCAGCCGGGTTATGATGATTGCTGTTTTCCCGGTACCGGACCTCGATAAAAATAATGGTTTCACGATCCTGCATGATCAGGTCGATCTCCCCGCCACTAGCATGATAGTTGCGTGTTACCAGTTTCAATCCATGGTTTTCAAGATATTTTAGTGCGACGTTCTCGGCCAGCCGGCCGCGTTGCCTTGAATTGATGCGCCTGGCAGGCACCGGTATTCAGGGGCGTCCCTCGAGCGGACGGGGGATGCCTTCCACCACCCTTGCCCAGACCTGTTCGCGGGTAATGGTTCCGTTTCGATTGACGCTTAATTGTCCGGTCTCGCCGGCATACTTGCCGTTTGTCATTTGCAATTTACCAAGATGGGGAATGATACGGTAAGCGTCAATGCCGAATGCGTACAACCGGCGGTAGGGTGATTCATCCTGTTGCCAGTTCCTGTTCAGTGTCTGCTGCAGCGGTGAATATTCGTGACCGGGATCAACCAGCCAGGGCATGTCGGAGAAAATCACGTTGTCGATATCACTGTTTGCCTGTGGCTCGTGAATCCCGGGATAAATGCGGGAAATTGAATACACAGGCAGGTCGTCCGCCCGGTAAAAACGCATTTGCGGGACCAGTTGCCTCGCTATCACCGGCGGTGCGGCCAGAAAAATGAGATCGGCGTCCTGCCGGCGGCGCGGTTCATAATGCAGTTTCCGTCGCAACATCGCCGTCAGTTCCTTCTCCCTGCGCTCGCTCTCGTCAATATTCAACAAGGCTTTTACGGGTTCCGACAGGTCTTCGACGACAGGAGATATGCGCGTGTGTTCTAGAACGGTACCGCCATGTTTTTGCCACCTTTCTGAAAAAGCCGAGAAAACCCGGTTGCCCCATTGTGTATCCGGCGTAATCACCAGTGCACGGGCATGACCGTTGAACCAGGCGCGATCGGCAACATTCACCGCCTCGTCCTCCGGCAAAAGCCCGAACTGGTAGAGTTTATGCACGCTATCGCCTGTTCCGTTTTCCGGGTCGACTTCCGGGTGCAACCGGTTCAGGGCCAGTGTGCGTACCGGCAACTCGTTCATTTGATAGATTGTCGCCACGGCATCCTTGTCCAGTGGGCCGACGATGAAATCGGCGCCTTCATCGACAGCCTGCCGGTATAAATCCTTGATATCCCCGTTACTGGTATTGTAGATTCTGATGGCGGGTTTTCTTTCATCGGATTCATACCAGGCAGCGAGAAAACCTTCGCGGATCGCATCCGAAGCTTCCGTATATTGACCTTCAAATGGCAATAATAATGCAATGCTATCCGGTTGCAGGTTGATTTCTTCCGCCAGGGCCATGATCTCCGGTATCTTCTGCAGTCCGGCAGGATGAGAGGGATACCGGCTTTGCCATTCGTTGATGGCAGTTTCAAGTGCTTCCCTGTCATACAAGCGGGTTCGTTCAATCCGTGCGAGTTCGATCCATCCCTGTAACAGGGTGTCTGCATCGGTAAGCAAATTTTCCAGACCATCCTGATCGAAACGCGCAATCAGATCCCAGATGGACTGGTTGTTGTTACTGATGGCATCGGTGTTATCCAGCAATGATCCGAGCCGGATTCGTTCACGGAGTGCCGGGACATATTTCCCGGTTTGATTGAATGCCTCCGCCCGGCTGCGGTGGTAGTCGGTCCTCAAGTCGGTGGACGCGGTGTCCGGCAAATCGAAATCCAGTAATTCGATCGCACCTGCCGGATTGTCGGCCCGCAGGGCCAGGCGCGCACGCAGTATGGCAAATTCCGCCTTGCCGGTATCATCCAGCGATGCAGTGTCGACATTATCGAGTGTCTGAGCGGCCCGTGTTGCATCTCCATCCAGCAACATGCTGTCAGCCGCACGGAGTAAATAGCGGGGTGCATTATATTCCCCGGCCAGCCGCAGGTATTCCGTGGCTGCTGCCGAGTAATTTTCCTGCAGGAGGTAATCCCGTGCCTGCTGTTCCGGATCGACTTTCTGGCTGTCGGGCCTGGGCGTGGGGGTACATGCGCTCGCGAGCAGCAGCAGGACAAGACAGGGAAAAATGAGAGAACGCATGTATGCAGGGTTGCCGTTACAATTGTGATATTAGACTACATTAGCCAAGCGGGGTTTCGTGTGTCAATTTCTTCCAGGAGCATGACAGGAACATTATATATCGTTGCGACGCCTATCGGTAATCTTGATGATATGACGCCGCGTGCGATCGATGTATTGCATCACGCAGATCTTGTCCTTGCCGAGGATACGCGCCACAGTAAAAAACTCCTGCAACACTTCGCGATAAATACACCCATGCAGTCCTGTCACGACTTCAACGAGCGGAATCGCATAGCGGCTGTCATCGTCCGTCTCGAAAAGGGTGAAAACATCGCATTGATCAGCGATGCCGGGACGCCATTAATCAACGATCCGGGGTATCACCTGGTCACTGCCGCGCATGCAGCGAATATACGGGTCTCACCCGTACCGGGTGCGTCCGCCTTGATCGCTGCACTCTCGGCCGCGGGCATTGCCACGGACCGTTTCACATTTATCGGGTATCTGCCGGCAAAACCGGCGGCACGTCGCCGGTCCCTTCAGGCACTTGCGACGGCCGGGGAGACGCTGGTGATGTATGAAACCCCCCACCGGATCTGTGAAACACTTGCCGATTTGTGCGGGTATCTCGACGCTTCACGTGAAATGGCGATCTGCCGTGAACTGACAAAACAATTCGAAACCATCCGCAAGGGCAGTGTGGAGGAAATCACGCAGTTTGTCCGGGCCGATACCAATCAGCAAAGAGGAGAATTCGTTCTCGTGGTACAGGGTGCCCCGGAAAGTGTCGCGGATGAGGCGGAAATGTCACGAGTATTGCGCATTCTGTTACCAGTACTGCCGGTCAGGAAAGCTGCGGCAATTGCCGCGGAAATACTGGGCGGGAGTAAAAACAGGTTGTATGACCTGGCCTTGAAACTCAAGGACGAATAATCCGTCTATTCATATATCTTGCATGTTGATCAACCATGACTGACACTTTATTCGAGGGTGTCGACCGGGCAATCGCTGTGATTACAGGTTACAGAGGAAAGTCCGGGCTCCACAGGACAGGGTGCCAGATAACTTCTGGGAGGTGAGAGCCTACGGAAAGTGCCACAGAAAACATACCGCCAGTGATGGTAAGGGTGAAATGGTGCGGTAAGAGCGCACCGCACCGGTAGTAATACCGGTGGCAGGGTAAACCCCGCCCGGAGCAAGACCAAATAGGGGGACAGGCCGCAAGGCCGGGCGTGGTCCGCGTCGTCCCCGGGTAGGTCGCTAGAGGTGCATGGTGACATGCGCCCCAGATGAATGATTGCCGCTGTAACCGCAAGGTTGCAGTACAGAACCCGGCTTACAGGTCGGCCCCTCTTAAATTTTCTTCCGAAAAACAAATACCTGGGGCACACTCAGGTATTATAGTGAACTCTTAATAAGATCTCTCAACTTTCTGATATAAATAGGTTATTTCAAGCACAGCTTAAACGTTTCAACCGTTCCTGCAAGTTTTGTGACTTAAGTATCTGTTAAATAAGACAGAATTCGTCCCAAAAAATACAAAGATTCCTTGACATCAGGCTTGTCCAATACCTATAGTTCGATAGGTGGGGAAATGTGGGTAAAAGTGGATAATATTAAACTTGCAGGGGATATCACGTGTTTCGGGGATTCAGTACGCTCAGCCTTGACAGCAAGGGTCGCATGGCCGTCCCCAGCCGTTATCGCGAACGCCTTCTTGCCATGTCGGATGGCAAGCTGGTCCTGACTTTAAATCCGCTGGACCGGTCTCTCTGGTTATACCCCCTGCCTGAATGGGAACTCATCGAGGAAAAACTCGCACAACTTTCCGATTTCGAACGGCAAGGCCGTCGTGCCAAACAAATGATGCGCGGATACGCATCAGACTGTCAATTGGACGTTCAGGGAAGGATCCTCGTCCCGCAGGAGTTGCGTGAGTATGCCGGGCTGAACAAGCAGGCTGTGATCCTCGGTCAGGGTAACAAGTTCGAGGTCTGGGACGAGGTCGCCTGGAATGCACAACGGGATGAATGGTTACAGGATGTCGGCAAGGACGAAGAGCCTTCTGATTCATTAAAGTCGCTCTCGTTGTGACACTGATAACAAAACAGCGGCTGGCAAATGAAAACCGATGTGTACGCGCACACAGCCGTATTACGGGATAAAGTCCTGCGAGGGCTCAATATCCGTCCGGAGGGTTGTTATGTTGATTGCACATTCGGTCGTGGTGGACACAGCAGGGCAATCCTGCAACAACTGGGTCCGGCCGGTCGGCTTCTTGCGATCGACAAGGACTTCGCTGCAGCACGATCTCTTTCGAAGCAATTGCAATCCGATCCGCGCGTCACTGTCCGGCAGGGTTCTTTTACCATGTTAGCCCGACTGGTTTCTGAATTTGATCTGACCCGCAGGGTCAGCGGCATCCTGTTTGACCTGGGGGTATCGTCACCACAACTCGATGATCCTGCACGCGGCTTCAGTTTCAGAACTAGTGGTCCACTGGACATGCGCATGGACAACACGAGCGGTATCAGTGCCGGGGAATGGTTGCACCAGGCCGACGAGAAAACCATCAGTGATGTCCTGTTTCAATATGGTGAAGAACGTTACGCACGCCGGATCGCAAAAGCGATTGTGCAAAAACGCCGGGAAGAAAAGATCCGCACTACTTCACAACTGGCACAACTCGTCACAGAAGTCGTGCCGCGCAGGGAGAGAGATAAACACCCGGCAACGCGCACCTTCCAGGCGTTGCGTATTGTTGTTAACCGGGAGCTGGACGAACTTTCCACTGCCCTTGAACAAACGATCGATGTGCTTGAAGCCGGTGGCCGCCTCGTTGTGATCAGTTTTCATTCCCTGGAGGACAGGATCGTGAAACGGTTCATGCGCGATCAATCCCGCAGCGACAGGTTACCCCGCGAGATACCGGTCAGCGGGGATGTTTCAAATGCCCGGTTCAGGCGCATCGGCAAGGTAATTCGCCCCACGGAAGACGAGATCCGGGACAATCCTCGCGCCCGCAGTGCAGTCATGCGGGTTGCCGAGCGTCTGGCGTGATGAAACAGCTGGTTTTTTATTCTTTATTGGCGGGGGTTTTCGTGACGGCCATTCAGGTTGTTGTTGCCCGGCATGAATCAAGAAAACTCTTTATCGAGATTCAGGCACTGGAGCAAACCCGGGACAGGTTGAATGAAGAATGGGGCCGTCTGCAACTGGAACAGAGTACCTGGGCAACGGATGCGCGGATCGAATCCCTGTCGAAAACAGTGCTCGATATGGAGTCACCGGAAATGAATGCCATCGTATTGATAGAAAAATGACAGATTCCGGACAGATTCAGGTTTTTATACTGCGGCGGTGGATACTGACGGGACTGTACCTGGCGGGCATGTCTCTTTTAATCTGGCGCGCTGTCGATCTGCAGGTACTCAATAAGGAATTCCTTCAGGATCATGGTGACGCGCGTGCACTGCGAGTGGTCGAGATACCCGCCCACCGGGGCATGATTACCGACCGGAACGGCGAGCCGTTGGCAATCAGTACCCCGGTCAGTTCCATCTGGGCGGTGCCCAGAAAAGTGCTGGCATCGGAGGGGGACATGGAACCACTGGCAGAATTGCTGGAGATGACCGGCGAAGAACTTGAAACCTTGCTGACTGATCGCCGCGGCCGGGAATTTGTGTATTTGAAACGGCACGTGGATCCGGATTTTTCTGACAAGGTTATGGCACTGGCGATTCCGGGCATCTCGCTGGAGCAGGAATTCCGTCGTTATTATCCCGCGGGTGAAGTGACGTCACACCTGATCGGGTTTACCAATATCGATGATGTCGGCCAGGAAGGTCTGGAACTTGCCTACGATGACTGGTTGAGAGGATCGTCTGGAAGCAAGCGGGTACTGAAAGACAGGCTTGGCCGCGTGGTGGAAGACATTGAAAGCATCGAGACGCCGCGTCCGGGTAAAACGCTTGAACTGAGCATCGACCGCCGTATCCAGTATCTCGCGTATCGTGAGTTGAAAGCGGCAGTCAACAAGCACAATGCACGCGCCGGGACACTGGTCATGCTCGATGCAAAAACCGGAGAAGTAATGGCAATGGTCGGACAGCCGGCCTATAACCCCAACAATCGCAGCGGTTTGAAAAGCGAAAATCTCCGCAATCGTGCCGTCACTGATGTCTTTGAACCCGGTTCAACACTGAAACCCTTTACCATTGCCGCCGCATTGCAGTCCGGCCTGTATACCCCCGTCACCAGTATTGATACACGGCCGGGACAGGTAAAGGTCGGCGACCATGTTATTCGCGATATACAAAACTATGGTGTTATTGACGTTGCAACGGTCATCAAGAAATCCAGCAATGTCGGTGCCAGCAAGATCGCGCTGTCGCTTGAACCCAGCATGTTACGTCGGATGTTGACAGATTTCGGTTTTGGCCAGACAACCGGCAGCGGATTCCCCGGTGAGTCGGCAGGTTATCTCAGTATTTCCGATAACTGGTCCGACGTTGAGCAGGCAACGATTTCATTCGGTTATGGCATCGCGGTTACCGCCCTGCAACTGGCGCAGGCCTATATGACGCTGGCGGCCGACGGCATGTTATTACCGGTGGTGTTTCACAAGCAGGAGACACCTGCTCCCGGCCAGCGGGTATTGCCGGTGAAAACGGCACAACAGATCCGGCAGATGCTGGAAGCAGTGGTACAGGATGAAGGGACCGGCCGCCGTGCGTCGGTGAACGGTTACCGGGTTGCCGGTAAAACCGGGACAGTCCACAAGTCCGTCGCCGGCGGTTATTCGGAAGACCGGTACATGTCGTTGTTCGCCGGCATGGCCCCGGCAAGCGATCCGCGCCTGGTCATGGTGGTCATGATCGATGAGCCCGGCGGCGGTGAACACTTCGGCGGCCAGGTCGCGGCACCGGTGTTTTCGCGGGTCATGAGTGGTGCATTACGCCTTCTGAACGTACCGGCCGACAACCTGCCGGCATTCCCGGAACAGATACTGGCCGGTCGATCAAAGCCGACCCAAGGGGGCGAACAATGATGGCGGCAATGGCCAGGACAAACGCGCCCGGTTTGCACGATCTGTTGCATGATATGGCGGACCTTTCTTCCGTGCCGGACTTGCCGGTAAGGGGGATTGCAACCGACAGCCGAGAAGTCCGTGCCGGTTACCTGTTTATTGCCCGGGTTTATCGGGACAGCAATGCCATCCCATACATCGACGCTGCGATTGAATCGGGTGCAGTCGCCGTTGTGGCGGAAGCGTGTTATACCAACGTGGCTAAAGACAGCCGCGTACCGGTACTCCCGGTAACGAATCTGCAGGTCGTGACGGGTGCTATCGCCGACCGGTTCTATGCCTGCCCTTCAAGAGATCTGGCCGTAATCGGTATTACCGGTACCAACGGCAAATCCTCCACAGCCCATATCCTGGCGCAGGCACTTGGGGGTTTGCACGCTGTGCCCTGCGGGATGATCGGCACACTGGGTTACGGATCAATTGATGATCTCAGGCCGGGACCGAATACCACGCCGGAACCCGTCCTGCTGCAACATTTGCTCGCCGGAATGCGCGATGAAAACAAGCGGGATGTCGTGATGGAGGTTTCTTCCCACGGCGTCGAACAACATCGTATTACAGGCGTGCGCTTTGCAGCCGCGGTTTTTACCAATCTCAGCCAGGACCACCTCGATTACCACGAGGACATGCAGTCCTATGCCGATGTGAAACGCCGGTTATTTACAGATTACGGGATCGAAAACGTCGTAATTAATGCCGATGATGCCATCGGCCGGGAGATAATCAATGCATGCAGCGCCCGGCATAAAGTTGCCTACACCCTGGACCCGGCATTGAAGAAATCCGGACTGAGTGATGTCGAAGTGGTTTTTGGCGAGATCATCAAGAACGATCCCGGCCAAGTGGCGATTGAAATTACAAGTCCCTGGGGAATGGGGCGGCTGACGACACGACTGGCCGGTCGCTTCAATGCCTATAACCTGCTCGCGAGCATGTCCGCTTTATGTCTCCTGGGTGAACCACTGCCGGAAGTTCTGAAGCAGCTCTCCCGGAGCCGGAATATCCCGGGACGCATGGAAATGTTCGGGGGTGGAAACCGGCCGGTAGTTTACGTGGATTACGCCCACTCGCCCGACGCACTGGAGCAGGTGTTGTTGGCGACGCGCGAACAGTGCGGGGGACAGCTTGTTTGTGTGTTCGGTTGCGGCGGTGACCGGGACCGGGATAAACGCCCGAAGATGGGCCGGATTGCCGCGTCACTGGCTGATCGAATCCTGTTAACCAGCGATAACCCCCGCAGTGAAGATCCGGAAAAGATTATCGATGCGATCGCTGTCGGAATTGATCGTAAAGAAAATATTCGGCGCGAAGTGGATCGTAAACAGGCGATCATGACCGCAATCGGTTCAGCGAATACCGGAGATATAGTCGTGATTGCCGGCAAGGGACATGAAACGTACCAGGAGATCGACGGTGAGCGCCGGCCGTTCAGCGATCAGGCTGTCGTCTTGCAGGCACTGGGAGAGGAGACGTGATCCGTATGAAACTTTCTGAAGCCGCCCAAGCCCTGCAAACAGTCCATCACGGTGAGGACATTACCTTTACCGGTTGCTGCACGGACAGCCGCAGGGTGATCCCGGGGTCGCTCTTTATCGCGCTGAAAGGTGCTCATTTTGACGGCCATGATTTCATCATATCCGCGTATGAAAGCGGCGCGAGTGCGAGCCTGACCGAAATCGATGATCCAGATTTCTCCCCCATGATCGTTGTTGACAATACCCTGCGCGCGATGGGATCGCTTGCCAGCAGTTGGCGGGAGCGCTTTGATATACCACTGGTCGCCATTACCGGCAGCAACGGAAAAACCACCGTCAAGGAAATGCTGCTCAGCATCCTGCAACGGCAAACACCGGTGCTCGCGACCCAGGGAAACCTGAATAACGAGATCGGCGTTCCGTTGACGCTGTTCGGTATGGACAATGAGCATGCCTATGCGATCGTGGAGATGGGCGCCAATCACGCCGGCGAGATCGCACGCATGACACGCATTGCCCGCCCGACGGTGGCGCTGATAACGCAATGTGCGCCGGCCCACCTGGAAGGATTCGGCAGCATCGAGGGCGTGGCCCGGGCCAAGTCGGAGATCTACGATGGACTGGATGACAAGGGTATCGCCATCATCAATGCTGATGATGACTTTGCTGGCTTCTGGTCCGACTACACCGGAACACTGCGCCAATTGCGTTTCGGACTGGAACAGGAAGCGGACATCAATGCCCGTTCCATACGGTCCACGGATAAAGGTATGCGTTTTGATTTGTGCCTTCCGGGCAATGAGTTCACCGTTGACCTGCCACTGCCGGGCCGGCACAACATCGCCAATGCCCTGGCCGCGGCTGCCTGCGCTTATGCCCTGAATATCGAACCGGCATTAATCCGCTCCGGACTGGAAAGGATGACCGGCGTCAAGGGCCGGCTGGAAAAAAGGCACGGCATTAATCGTTCCACCTTGCTCGACGATACCTATAACGCCAACCCGGCATCGCTGCGCGCCGCACTCGATTATCTGAAGGATTGTCCCGGGGAACACTGGCTGGTACTGGGCGATATGGGAGAACTCGGCGAGGCCGATCGATCGCTGCATGCGGCGGCAGGCGAGCAGTCCCGCAAATCGGGTGTTGAACACCTGTTTACCATCGGTGAATTGTCACGTTCCGCGAGCGAGGCATTTGGTAACAAGGCTCGCCATTATGAAGATATCGATTCGCTGATCGCTGATCTCAGGAGCGAGATCCGGCCGTCGGTTACCCTGCTGGTGAAGGCGTCCCGTGCAATGCGGCTCGAACGTGTCGTTGCGGCACTGGAGGACAAAAAATAATGTTGCTCTGGCTGACTGAATACCTGACACAGTTCCACAGCGGCTTCAGTGTCTTCCAGTACCTCACCCTGCGTACCATCCTGGGTGTCCTGACATCTTTATTAATTGCGTTGATGGTCGGTCCCTATCTAATCCGGCGCCTGAGTGAATACCAGATCGGCCAGAGCGTTCGCATGGATGGTCCGCAGACACACCTCGGCAAATCCGGAACGCCGACCATGGGCGGATTGTTAATCCTGGTGTCAATCACCTTCAGTACGCTTTGCTGGGCGGACCTGCAAAACCGTTTCGTATGGGTGGTATTACTGGTCACTTTTTTGTTCGGCACCATCGGCTGGATTGATGATTTTCGCAAGGTGGTGAACCAGGACCCAAACGGTCTCAGGGCGAGATATAAATATTTCCTGCAGTCGGTAATCGGTCTCAGTGCCGCTGTTTTCCTTTACCTGACGGCAACGGTACCCGCGGAGACGGAGTTAATCGTGCCCTTCGTCAAGATAATCAACCTGGATCTCGGCTGGTTCTACATCATCCTGGCATATTTTGTCATCGTCGGTTCCAGTAACGCGGTCAATCTCACGGACGGACTCGATGGCCTGGCCATTCTGCCTACCGTCATGGTTGCCGCCGCGCTAGCGATTTTCGCCTATGCCACCGGCAACGTCCGTTTCTCGGAATACCTCGGTATTCCCTATGTGCCGGGTGTCGGCGAAGTGGCCGTCTTTTGCGGGACCATGGTCGGGGCCGGCCTCGGTTTTTTATGGTTCAACACCTATCCGGCGCAGGTTTTTATGGGGGATATTGGCGCACTTGCCCTCGGTGCCGCCCTGGGCGTGACTGCGGTGATCGTCCGGCAGGAACTGGTGCTTTTTATCATGGGCGGTGTATTCGTCATGGAGACGGTGTCGGTCATCCTGCAGGTCGGTTCCTACAAGTTGACCGGGCGCCGCCTGTTTCATATGGCGCCGTTGCATCATCACTATGAATTAAAAGGCTGGCCCGAGCCCCGGGTGATTGTCCGGTTCTGGATCATCACCGTGATCCTGGTGCTGGTCGGACTGGCCAGCCTGAAGATTCGTTAGGGGGATCATGTTGGCCAGTAGTGCGGAACAATTAGTTGAAATGACAGAGCACGTGCAGAAATTCGATACCGTCATTGTGGGTATGGGGCTCACGGGATATTCCTGTGCACGATATCTGTCCGCCAGGGGTATTGATTTTGCAGTTGTCGACAGCCGCACCAACCCGCCCATGCTGGATCGCTTGTACCGTGAGTTTCCTGATGTTCCCTTGTATACCTCCGGACTCGAAGAATCGGTCCTGTGTGGTGCCCGGCGTTTGCTGGTCAGCCCGGGCGTGTCATTACAGGAACCCGCGATACGGGCGGCAGCAGCACAGGGCGTGGAAATCACCGGTGATATTGAGCTGTTTTGCCGGCAGGCAGCCGCACCGATTATTGCCATTACGGGTTCGAACGGTAAAAGCACGGTCGCCACGCTGGTTGCGGAAATGGCTGCTGAGGCCGGGATGCAGGCAGGGCTGGCGGGCAATATCGGCGTGCCGGCACTGGACCTGCTCGAGCGTGAGGTTTACGGCGTATTCGTACTGGAGCTGTCGAGTTTCCAGTTGGAACTGGTGCGTTCCCTCAATGCGAGGGCGGCAACCGTGTTGAATGTCAGTGCGGACCACATGGACCGCTATGACAGTCTCGCCGACTATGCCCGCGCGAAGGCCGCGATTTTTTCCGGCACGGGAACGATGGTGCTGAATCGTGACGACGAACTGGTTGCCGGTATGGAACAAAAAGACCGGCGCGTTATCGGATTTACCCTGCATGAGCCAGACGAAAATGACTATGGAATAATTATTCAGGGTGACCACCGCTGGCTTGCACATGGCGGGACCAGGTTGTTGCCTGTCGATGCCATGCAGATGGCCGGTGATCATAATGTGGCCAATGCACTTGCCGCGCTGGCACTGGGTGGTGAACTGGGTCTGGATCAAAACGCGATGCTGGACGTGCTAAAACGTTTTACAGGTTTGCCGCACCGTTGCCAGTGGATAGCTGACATTAACAAGGTTCGCTGGATTAATGATTCCAAGGGCACCAATCCCGGTGCCGCCTGCGCCGCCATTCGGGGACTGGCCGGTACAAACAATGTTGTTTTGATCGCCGGTGGTGATGGTAAGGGTGCGGATTTCAGCAGCCTGGCCGGCGTGGCCACCGATTGCCTGCGGGCCGCCATCGTTATTGGCCGGGACGGTCCCCGGATCAAGTCCGCGCTCGAAGGGACAGTGCCGGTACATGAAGCACAAAGCATGGAGTCAGCCGTGCATCTCGCTGCCAACCTGGTTAAAGAAAACGATGTCGTTCTGTTATCACCTGCCTGCGCCAGCTTCGATATGTTCGAGGATTACAGGGAGAGGGGTAAAGCGTTCACTGCCGCGGTAAAGGCTCTGGAGGTGGCGGAATGAGTTACCGGTATCGCCAGGCCATCCCCAGAGACGGAACAGTCGCAGGACAGCGATTGTTATTTCAATATGATCCGTGGTTAATCGGGACGATTGTGCTGTTACTTGGCACGGGCCTGGTCATGGTCGCTTCCGCTTCGATCACCGTTGCCGATCGTCAACACGGTGAACCCATGTATTATTTTTGGCGACAATCTGTTTCAGTTGCAATCGGGATCGGATTTGCGATCATTATCATGAAGGTTCCGCTGGAAGTGTGGCGCCGTTCCAGCGCAGCGTTACTGGCACTCGGGTTTTTCTTTCTGCTGCTCGTGCTCGTGCCGGGGATAGGTTATGAAGTGAACGGCAGCATGCGCTGGATTCGGATCGGCCCGGTTGCATTGCAGGCCTCCGAGCCGGCCAAGTTCTGCGTGATTGCCTACCTTGCCGGCTACATGGTGCGGCACGGTCTGCAAGTGCGAGAAAGTTTTGCCGGCTTTATCAAACCAATCATCGTTCTTACACTCATTTCCGCACTGCTCCTGCTCGAACCGGACTATGGGGCGGCGGTGGTCATGTTTGCGACCGCGCTGGGCATGTTGTTCATGGGTGGCGTGCCGTTGAGCCGCTTTTTTGCTTGGGTTCTAACGGCGCTTGCGGCACTGGCAAGCCTGGCCATTCTCTCCCCCTATCGCATGCAACGCCTGGTAAGTTTCATCGACCCCTGGCAGGACCCGTATAACAGTGGTTTCCAGCTCACCCAGGCCCTTATTGCCTTCGGGCGGGGTAACTGGTCCGGCGCGGGACTCGGCGGCAGTATCCAGAAACTGTTTTACCTGCCGGAGGCGCATACCGATTTTGTCTTTGCTGTCATTGCGGAAGAACTGGGTCTAATCGGCAGCCTGTTTATTATCGCCCTGTTCTGTTTCCTTGTCTGGCGAGCGTTCGTGATCGGTCATGTGGCTGAACTCGCCGGAAAACAGTTCGCCGCCTATTTTGCCTATGGTATCGGATTGCTGATCGGAACCCAGGCTTTCATCAATATCGGCGTCAACATGGGAGTATTGCCAACCAAGGGCCTGACCCTGCCTTTAATGAGTTACGGTGGTAACAGCATTATCGTCACGTGCGCCCTGCTCGCTGTCTTGTTGCGGGTTGAATTCGAAAACCGGCAGGTACGACGTCCTTTTGTCCCGGAGAAGTCAGATGTCTATGCCACGTAAACCAATCCTTATCATGGCGGGCGGCACAGGCGGTCATGTTTATCCGGCACTGGCCGTGGCGGATCATCTGCATGAACACGGCGTGCCGCTGCTCTGGCTCGGGACCCGGCGGGGACTTGAAGCCCGCGTAGTGCCGGCGAAGGGGTATACATTATTAACTGTGAACGTGAGCGGTCTGCGGGGCAAGGGTATTGTCCGCCTGATAGTGGCGCCTTTTACAGTCCTGTTCGCACTGGGACAGTCGCTTTTGATCATGTTGCGCCGCCGGCCTGCCGTTGTTCTCGGTATGGGCGGTTTCGCCAGCGGTCCCGGCGGACTGGCGGCTTTTATCATGCGCATTCCGTTATGCATCCATGAACAGAATGCCGTAGCTGGTCTTACCAACCGCATTCTGGCACCGCTCGCGAATACAGTCATGCAGGCATTCCCGGGTACCTTCGGACGGAACGGCAATGCACTCGTGACCGGTAACCCGGTGCGTGCCAGCATCGCGACAATCACCACACCGGATGATCGACAGGACGGACGATCGGACACGGCATTACGGGTGCTGATACTGGGCGGAAGCCAGGGAGCGAGGGTTTTGAATGAAACCCTGCCGCAGGTCTTTGCTGCACTCACGTCGGAATATGTCCTGGATATATGGCACCAGGCCGGTGAATCGATGTTGGAAGAAACCCGGGGTCGTTACCGGTTCGTGAATTGTAAGGCACGGGTGGCACCCTTTATCGAGGATATGGCCGCTGCCTATAGCTGGGCGGACATTGTAATCTGCCGGGCAGGAGCACTTACTATTGCCGAAATTGCCGCTGCCGGTATTGCATCGATACTTGTCCCGTATCCGTACGCAGTGGATGACCACCAGACGGCGAATGCCCGTTACCTGACGGATAGTGGTGCTGCAATCCTGTTGCCACAAACGGATTTTACACTGGAAAAAGTGTGTGCGCTTTTGACCGAGTTTTGTAACGCCAGGGAGAAACTGCTGGTAATGGCAAGGAAAGCCCGCTCCCTGGCAAAGCCGGAAGCAACGCGGACTGTCGCCGACGTATGTTTGGAGGTGGCCTATGCCGGATAAATGCGATCAGGCCATGGGCCGGGTGCGAAACATCCATTTCGTCGGTATTGGCGGTGCCGGCATGAGCGGTATTGCCGAGGTACTGCACAACCTCGGGTACAAGGTCACCGGTTCGGACATGCGCGAAAACAGCCTGACCCGTCATTTGGAACAACTCGGGATCAAGGTGGCGTACGGCCACATGGCGGCGCATGTAAACAACAGTGACGTGGTTGTCTATTCGAGCGCCATCACCCAGGACAACCCGGAGCTTGCGAGTGCCCGGGCATCACGTATCCCGGTGATACCGCGCGCCGAAATGCTGGCGGAGTTAATGCGTTTTCAGCAGGTAATCGCCATTGCCGGCACACACGGCAAAACCACCACGACCAGCCTGGTTGCCAGTGTACTAACCGAGGGAGGACTGGACCCGACCTACGTCATCGGCGGATTGCTGAACAGTTCCGGCTCGCACGCCTGGCTTGGCGAGGGCAAGTACATGATCGCCGAGGCGGACGAAAGTGATGCGTCTTTCCTGCACCTGCAACCGGTGATCGCGGTGTTAACGAATATCGACGCGGATCACATGGAAACCTATGGCGGTGACTTTGCCCGGTTGCAGGAAAAGTTTCTCGAGTTTCTCCAGCAATTACCGTTTTACGGTCTCGCCGTGGTTTGCCGGGATGATAAAAATACCGAGGCAATACTCGACAGGATTATTAAACCGGTGATGACTTATGGTATCGACGATCGCGCTGATATCCGGGCCCATGAAATCCACCAGCAGGGTGCGAGGACCTGGTTCAGTGTTTCGCGCAAGGGTGAGGAAAACTGGATGTCGATCGAACTTAACCTGCCCGGCTTGCACAACGTGCGAAACGCCCTCGCTGCGATCACGGTCGCCCATCAACTGGGTGTCAGCGAAGAACATATTATGCACGCCCTGAAAAAATTCCAGGGGATTGCACGGCGCTTCCAGATCCTCGGTGAGGTAATGATCAGTGATCACTATGTCCTGGTGATCGATGATTACGCCCATCACCCGACAGAAATTTCCGAAACGCTTGCGGCCATCCACATCGGCTGGCCGGGTTCGCGCATACTCGTCGTATTTCAACCGCACCGGTTCTCGCGCACGCGGGATCTTTTTGATGAATTCGTACAGGTGTTGTCCGGGATTGACGTGTTGTTTTTGCTGGATGTCTATCCGGCCGGAGAAAAACCGCTGGCCGGTGCCGACAGCCGATCACTGTGTCGTGCTATCCGCCAGCGTGGACAGGTGAACCCGATCTTTGTCGAGGATCGTGAACAGCTGCCGGAATTACTGGAAAACGTTGTCACCGACAAAGACGTCCTTTTGATCCTGGGGGCCGGTGACATTGGATCATTCGGTACCGGGCTGGTTGAACATTTTTCGGCCGTGACCCATTGAATATTTTGAAATGCAGGAGGAGACAGCAAAAATTGAAACAGCTCTGGACACACTGGAGCGACTGGTCAGCGATATGAATGCAGCGGGTACAAAAAATACCTTGCGCGGCAAGATTTACCGGGACGAGCCGATGTCACGACATACCTCATGGCGTGCCGGCGGAAGTACCGATCGTTATTTTGAACCGGCCGATATTGACGACCTGTGTCTTTATCTCAGTGACAGACCGGACGATGAACCGATCCTGTTCGTGGGCCTGGGCAGTAATCTGCTCGTCCGCGACGGTGGCTTCAGGGGATCGGTGATTGCCACGGGCAGTGTATTGAACGGGTTGTCCATGGCAGAAGAGAAAACGATCCATGCCGAAGCCGGCGTGCCCTGCGCCAAGGTGGCGCGGTTCGCGGCAAAACAGGGGCTTACCGGTGCTGAATTCCTGGCCGGGATCCCGGGCACCATGGGCGGTGCGTTGGCAATGAACGCCGGCGCATTCGGTGGCGAGATATGGAATATCGTTGCCTCCGTCGAGTTGCTGGATCGACAGGGCCACCGCAAAACCTGCCGGCGTGAGGAATTCAAGACGGCCTACCGGCATGTCGAACTGGCGAAAAATCACTGGTTCCTGTCGGCGAAACTGGTCCTTGAACCCGGTTCCGATGGCCAATCGTCAAGGAAGATTCAGGAATTGCTGGGCAAACGAGCCGCGACCCAACCGACCGGACAGTTCAGTTGCGGGTCGGTGTTCCGGAATCCACCGGGAGACCATGCGGCAAGATTGATCGAGGACTGTGACCTGAAAGGTTTTCATATCGGCGGCGCGTATGTATCGGACAAGCACGCCAATTTCATTATCAATGACGCAAATGCAAGTGCCGCGGACATTGAGCAATTGATCCGACATATCCAGCAGGTCGTCAGGGATAAACACGGCGTGGAGTTGCTTCCCGAAGTGCGGATTGTGGGCGAGGAAATGAACGGGAGCAGTTATTGCGGTGAGTGATTATGTCAATCCTTATAAACCAGCGGACTACGGGAAAGTGGCGGTCATGATGGGCGGCCTGTCAGCGGAACGCGATATTTCGCTGCAGAGCGGCGGTGCGGTGCTGGCCGCGCTGGAGCGGCTAGGCATCGATACCCACGCGCTGGACGTGCAACAGGACGTCATGCAACAGGTTATTGCGGGCCAATATGACCGGGTGTTTATTGCCCTGCATGGTCGTGGCGGTGAAGACGGATTGATGCAGGGTGCACTGGACACCTTGGGCTTACCGTATACCGGGAGCCCTGTTATCGGTTCCGCGCTTGCCATGGACAAGGTGCGTACGAAAAAAATCTGGCAAAGCTCCGGCATACCAACGCCGGGTTTTGCGGAACTGCACGCCGGCAGCAACTGGCGGTCAGTCTGCGAACAACTTGGGTTGCCATTAATGGTCAAGCCGGTCCACGAGGGATCGAGTTTCGGTGCCAGCAGGGTCAACCGGTATGAAGATCTCGAGGCCGCCTGGCGACAGGCCGTTGAATACGATGATCGGGTCATGGCGGAACAATGGATTACCGGCGGGGAATATACAGTGCCGCTGCTGGATAAAGAGATATTGCCGATGATCAAGCTGGAAACACCGCGGGAATTTTACGACTACCGGGCCAAGTATGAAGACGACACAACACAGTATATCTGTCCCTGCGGCCTGACAGATGATGCGGAGAAAAAGATCGGGGAAATGGCAAGTAAGGCATTCATGTCCCTCGGTTGCACCGGCTGGGGCCGGGTCGACGTCTTACTCGACGAGGATAAACGTCCCTGGTTGATCGAAGTGAATACCATCCCCGGCCTGACCAGCCACAGTCTGGTGCCCATGGCGGCGAAGCAGGCCGGTACGGATTTTGATGAACTGGTGTTACGTATCCTGAATACCAGCTTTGACGATACAGGCAGGTGAAGAGGCGTATGAATAGTCAGGTAATGAATGAACAACTTCCAGCCGGTTACAACAGGTCCGGCGGCGGAAGGTTTTATGAATTGCTGGTGGCACTGCTGGTGACCGCCATGCTTGTCTGGTTCGGTTATTACCTGCTTGACCCGACGACGTTACCCATACGCCAGGTACGGGTTGAAGGAGAATTTCGCCACCTGTCGACGACCGGTCTGCAGGACCTGGTTCGGAACAGGGTCAGGGGTGGTTTCTTCAATATCAATGTCAAGGCTGTCCGGGATGCCGTCCTTATAGAACCCTGGGTGAAAAGTGTGTCGGTGCATCGGGTCTGGCCGGACGGTTTGCAGGTATTCGTCAAAGAACAAATTGCCGCCGCGCGGTGGCGGGATAGCGCTCTGTTAAACCGAAACGGCGAACTGTTTACGCCGGATAAAGATACATTTCCGGACGGTTTGCCCCTTTTGAGCGGACCGGAAGGGACACATTCGTTAGTAATGGATCGGTACCTGTTTCTCGAAGAGCAAATGAGCAGGGTCGGGTTATCCGTTCGTCAACTGTACATGGATGATCGCCGTGCCTGGTCCTTGGAGCTTGGAAACGGGCTCAGCGTTGTCCTTGGCAGGAAGGAATTCAAACAGCGCGTCACACGTTTCGTGGAAGTAATACCGGCACGATTCGGTGAAAAACTGGATGAAGCTGTAAAAATCGACATGCGTTATACCAATGGTTTCGCCGTACGCTGGAAAAAGGAACTTCCGGATAACTCTCTGGCAGCTGGAGCTTAAATTATATGGTCAAGAAAACGGAAAAAAACCTGATTGTCGGACTGGACATCGGCACTTCGAAGGTCGTTGCTATCGTTGGTGAGATAACCTCGGACGACGATGTCGATATCATCGGGCTGGGTTCCAGTCGATCCCGCGGCCTCAAGAAAGGGGTGGTGGTGAATATCGAATCCACGGTCCAATCGATCCAGCGTGCCGTGGAAGAGGCCGAATTGATGGCCGGTTGCGAGATCCATTCCGTATATGCGGGCATCGCCGGCAGTCATATACGCAGCCTGAATTCACACGGGATCGTTGCAATTCGGGACAACGAAGTCGCGCTCGGTGATGTGGACCGGGTCATTGATGCGGCCCGCGCGGTGGCAATACCTGCCGATCAGAAAATCCTGCATATCCTGCCGCAGGAATTCGTAATCGATAACCAGGAAGGCGTGAAAGAACCTGTCGGCATGTCCGGTGTTCGGCTGGAGGCCAAGGTCCACATGGTAACCGGCGCGGTTAGCGCGGCACAAAACATTATTAAATGTGTACGCCGCTGCGGTCTTGAAGTAGACGACATCATCCTCGAACAACTGGCATCGAGTTACGCCGTTTTGACCGAGGATGAAAAAGACCTGGGTGTCTGTCTGGTCGATATCGGCGGTGGTACGACAGACATTGCTGTCTTTACCGAGGGTGCCATTCATCACACGGCGGTCATTCCCATTGCCGGCGACCAGGTCACCAATGACATTGCCGTGGCCCTGCGCACCCCCACGCAGCATGCCGAGGATATCAAGGTCCAGTATGCCTGTGCGCTGACGCAGCTGGCCAACTCGGATGAGACCATTGAGGTCCCGAGCGTCGGAGACCGTCCGGCCAGGCGCCTGGCGAGGCAGACCCTCGCGGAAGTGGTCGAGCCGCGTTACGAGGAACTGTTTACGCTGGTGCAATCCGAACTACGTCGCAGCGGTTTCGAGGACATGATTGCCGCGGGAATCGTCCTGACCGGCGGCAGTTCCAAGATGGAAGGCGTGGTCGAACTTGCCGAGGAAATCTTTCATATGCCGGTTCGAGTGGGTGTACCGCAGGGGGTCACAGGTCTTTCCGATGTTGTGAGGAATCCGATTTATTCAACCGGGGTCGGTCTGTTGTTGTTCGGTCACAAGAATGTGAATGAGAGCATCGCGCCAATCCGGCTTGGTGGAGGTTTTAAAAATGTATTCGAGAGAATGAAAAGCTGGTTTCAGGGCAATTTTTAGGAAATCTTTTCGGGATAAAAAAGATTGTTTATATATCAATCAGGAGGTAATTGAAAATGTTTGAACTTGTAGATGTTGACAATCAGGCTGCAATTATAAAGGTTATCGGTGTCGGTGGCGGTGGCGGTAATGCCGTGGAACACATGGTGAATGCAAACATCGACGGTGTTGAATTTATCTGTACCAATACCGATTCACAGGCCCTGCAGAAATCATCTGCAAAGACGATCCTGCAACTGGGACATAACGTGACCAAGGGCTTGGGCGCAGGCGCCGATCCGGAAATCGGCCGCCAGGCGGCACTCGAAGATCGCGATCGGCTGATGGATGTTCTGGAAGGATCCGACATGGTCTTTATCAATGCTGGCATGGGCGGCGGCACCGGTACCGGCGCGGCCCCCATCGTGGCACAGGTAGCGAAGGAAATGGGTATACTGACTGTCGCCGTTGTGACCCGGCCGTTCTTATTTGAAGGCAAAAAGCGGGCCGAGGTAGCCGACAAGGGAATTAAGGAATTGAGCCAGTATGTCGATTCGTTAATCACCATCCCCAATGAAAAGCTACTTGCCGTTCTGGGTCGGGAAATCAGTTTGCTGAATGCCTTCGGTGCGGCCAATGACGTCCTGCTCGGTGCCGTCCAGGGAATTGCGGAACTGATCACCTGCCCGGGTCTTATCAATGTGGACTTCGCAGATGTGCGTACCGTCATGTCCGAAATGGGCATGGCCATGATGGGTTCGGGCAAGGCACAG
>DATIPP010000061.1:0-6259 GCA_035471825.1 Gammaproteobacteria bacterium | reverse complement strand
TGCAGGTCGGGCGCACCGGCGCCCTGACACCCGTCGCCCGGCTGGAACCGGTAGAGGTCGGCGGTGTCACGGTGACCAATGCCACCTTGCATAACGAAGACGAGATCAAGCGCAAGGATGTGCGTGTAGGGGACACGGTCTACATACGCCGGGCCGGTGACGTGATCCCGGAAGTCGTCAAGGTGGTAAAAGACAAGCGTCCGAAAAATTCCCGCCCATTTAAAATGCCGAGCAAATGCCCGGTCTGCGGATCCGAGGTCGAGCGACTGGAAGGAGAGGCCGTATCACGTTGCAGTGGCGGACTGTTTTGCCTGGCGCAACAGGTACAACGCATCATTCATTTTGCCTCGCGCCGCGCCATGGACATCGACGGTCTCGGCGACAAGATTATCGAGCAGCTGGTAGAGAAGGATCTCGTCAAAAACGTGGCTGACCTGTATGAGATTACCCGGACCCAGTTGGCAGGACTGGAGAGGATGGCTGACAAATCCGCCGGCAACCTCGTTAGAGCGATCGAAAAAAGCAAACAAACCACCTTGCCCCGTTTTCTCTATGCCATCGGGATCCGCGAAGTCGGCGAGGCCACCGCCAGGGCACTTGCCGCACACTTCGGCACACTGGAAGCCATTATGTCGGCGAGCACCAAAGAACTCGAAGAGGTCCCTGACATCGGGCCGGTCGTAGCGCAACATATCGTTACATTCTTCAAGCAGAAAGATAACGTCGAGGTGATCAAGCGCCTGCGAAAAGCCGGTGTTACCTGGGAAGAACATAAAACCCACGGCGAACAACCCCTGTCCGGCCAGACATTCGTTCTCACCGGGTCCCTGGATTCCATGACGCGCGACGAGGCAACAGACGTTTTGCAGTCACTCGGGGCGAAGGTAACCGGCAGCGTGTCGAAAAACACGAACTACGTGATCTGCGGCGCCGAACCCGGAAGCAAGGCGGACAAGGCAGAGGAGCTAAACGTTAAGATTCTTGGTGAAAAAGACTTTCTTGCCTTGCTTGAAAAACACGGTGACAGGGGTGACAAGTACTGAGTGCTGAAGACTGAGTTATGAGTACTCAGCACTCAATACTCGTTACTCATTACTCATAGCTACCTTGTTTCTCCCAGCTTTCTTGGCCTTATACAGTGCATTGTCTGCCGCCTTGATAACGTCCTGGTACGAGCCATGCGCAGGCGTGTTTTCCGCAACACCAATACTTACCGTGACTTTCAACTGTTTTGATCCGGCGTGTCTGGCGCGTTTTTCCGGTTTCTTGCGCGGACGTTTTTTGTGGCGGATGATAAACGGTGTGTTTGCAATGGTATTGCACAGGGCTTCCAGGTAGATCCGCGCCTCGGAAGCGGTCTTGCCGGCAAAAACGATGGTGAATTCCTCGCCGCCGTAGCGGTAGGCCCTGCCGCCGCCTGCCACCTGACGTAAAAGTGTTGCAAGTAATTTCAGCACATCATCGCCCACATCATGCCCGTAGGTGTCATTCAGCTTCTTGAAATGATCCACGTCCACCATCGCCAGGGCATAGGTCTTTCCCAGCGCGAGGAGTTGTTGCCGCAGGGCCCGGCGGGAGGGCAGTCTTGTCAGTTCATCCCGGTAGGCGAGGTGATAAGCATGGATGACAGTGGTGAGGATCAATACCAGAGCCCCCAGGTTGAAATAAAGCAGTGACAGTTCCCGGTTTTCAATAAAATGCAACGCAGCAATTACGGCGGCGAGCGCGAACAAGCGGCCGGCCTGCAAGTGCCCCGGACGCAAGGCGCAATAACCGAGGATGAACACGGCTGATATCACCATGCTCGCAAGGGCAGTCTGGGAGATTACCGTGTTGTCCAGGAACCGCCAGGCGAGGTATGACTGATCCAGGAACGCGGCAATCTCTTTTTGCGGTGAATTTGCCAGCCAGGTAATTACCGCGATCTCAACGGCAACGAAAACCAGGCGTCTCAACCCGTAACGGTTCCAGAGCCCCCGCTCACTCATTAAATTAATGACCAGGAAATTCAGGGGCAGGAGCAGTGTGATGAGGTCGAATAACAGGTCTTTTTGCCCGGTGGTCAGGTTGCCCTGCCAGATATACCGTTGCAGGCCCCAGGCGCAAACTCCCAGGATCAATAACAGGATGAATTCACGGCTGTTGTAAAAAAACCAGCATAATAGGAGGCCGACACAGATAATAATGTACAAGAGGTTGGTTTCGTGCGCCGCTAACCAGACCGGCAGTTCAATGTTTAATTGTTCGAAAGTAACGGCCGGCGCGGCAGACACGAGCAGGAAGAGGACTAGTAACAACAGGAGCCGTCTGCTGAAAGAGGCAATCATAAATCTATAATTTAAATTAAAAATCTTGTTTTATTATTTGATAATAAAGGAAAAAACAAATAGAGTTAAAGTGGATTCTGGATTTGATCACCACGAGTCAGCTATTTTTGACGGCCGGGACGTTTTTAGCGTATCAGGCCGCCACGAACTGCTCGTTACTGGTTCTCAGTGACAGGATTGTATCCCGGGGTATTTCACTGGCCGCTGCCGCCGGGTAATCGAGTGAATAATGCAGGCCGCGGCTCTCACGTCGCAGCAGGGCGGAACGAATGATTAAATCCGCGACCGTGGCCACGTTACGCAACTCAACCAGGTCATTGGTGATCCGGAAATTGCCGTAGTAATCATGGATCTCCTCCTGCAGGAGTTCTATACGCCGCAAAGCCCGCTGCAGGCGCTTGGTGGTGCGGACGATGCCGACATAGTCCCACATGAAGCGGCGTATTTCGTCCCAGTTATGGGATACCACGACTTCCTCGTCGGAATCGGTCACCTGGCTTTCGTCCCAGGCCGGTAATTCTTCCGTGGAGGGCATGTCATGTATCGAATCACGCAGGTCCTTGTAGGTGGCGTGGGCATAAACTACGCATTCCAGCAAGGAATTACTCGCCATGCGGTTGGCGCCATGCAGGCCGGAACAACTGACTTCACCGATTGCGTACAGGCCGGGAACGTCGGAACGGCCGCTTTTATCAATGACAATACCGCCACAGGTATAATGGGCCGCCGGCACGACCGGGATGGGTTCCCGCGTGATATCGAAGCCAAACTTCAGGCATTGTTCATAGATGGTCGGAAAATGTTGCCTGATAAACTCCGCAGGCTTGTGACTGATATCGAGATATACGCATTCGTCCCCACGGCGTTTCATTTCATGGTCGATGGCGCGGGCCACGATGTCCCGCGGCGCCAGTTCCGCCCGCTTGTCAAAGCGTTCCATGAAAGTGCCCCCGTTGGCCAGCAGCAGGCGGGCACCTTCCCCGCGCATTGCCTCGGATATCAGGAACGACTTGGCCTGCGGATGATAAAGGCAGGTCGGGTGGAATTGCACAAATTCCATGTTCGCGATCCGGCAACCGGCCCGCCAGCCCATCGCAATACCGTCACCGGTGGAGATGTCCGGGTTACTGGTATACAGATAGACCTTGCCGGCACCGCCGGTGGCCAGGATAACGGCACGGGCGCTGAAAACATCGACACGATCGGCATTTCGATTGTATACATAGGCGCCCAGGCAGCGGTTCGACGAGCGGCCCAGTTTTTCCGCCGTAATGAGATCGATGGCCGTGTGATACTCGAACAGTTCGATGGCGGGATGTGCCCGGACCTTGTTTTCCAGGGTCGTTTCAATGGCCCGGCCGGTTGAATCGGAGGCGTGAATGATCCGGCGATGACTGTGCCCGCCCTCCCGGTTCAGGTGATAATCGAACTGTCCCGCACCGTCATCTGCCCGGGTGAAGTCCACACCCAGATCAATCAGCCACTGGATGCTTTCGCGGCCGTGTTCGACTACGAACCGCACCACGTCCGGCTTACACAGACCGGCGCCGGCATTTAAGGTATCCTCGACGTGGGAATCGATCGAATCACAGGTATCCAGTACCGCCGACACGCCACCCTGGGCGTAAAATGTTGCACCTTCGGTCAATTCACTTTTTGACAGCACGGCAACCTTCATATGTTCGGCCAGTTGTAAAGCCAGGCTGAGCCCGGAAGCACCACTGCCGACAACCAATACATCGTGTTGGAATTGCTGGGTCATTTAACTTAAGATACGTGCCTTGTTTTTGTGCGTAAGCTATTGATTACGGCATGATATTAATGGTTTTCCTGCCGACCGGGGTCTGCGCCGAAATGATTAAATCTGACAGACATAATAACACACGGGGAATGCCCGCATGGGCGAGAACGTTACAGATCAACAACTGGTTGAACGTGTCAAGAAAGGTGACAAGGCCGCCTTCGATCTGCTGGTATTGAAATATCAACAGCGGATAGTCAATCTCGTCTCGCGATTTGTAAGGAACCCGAGTGATGCTATGGATGTCACACAGGATGCTTTCATCAAGGCCTACCGTGCCTTGCCGAATTTCAGGGGGGACAGCGCTTTTTATACCTGGATGTACCGGATTGCTGTCAACACCGCCAAGAACTTTCTTGCGGTGCAGTCCCGGCGTCCCCTGGAAAGCGATTACGACGTCTCTGAAATTGAACAAATCGAGGGTGATCATGCTCTAAAGGAGTACGCTACACCCGAGCACATGTTGCTCAAGGACGAAATACAGAGCACCGTCGTGAAGGCGATCGAGGAATTGCCTGACGATTTGAGGATTGCCATCACGCTCCGCGAGGTGGAGGGTCTGAGCTATGAAGACATTGCTGCCGCGATGGATTGCCCGATCGGAACGGTCAGGTCAAGGATATTCCGGGCCCGGGAAGCTATCGACAAGCAACTGAAACCATTACTGAACAGGTGAGCATATGAGTGAACAAAGCCGCGAACAGATATCCGCGCTGATGGATGGCGAACCGGGCGACGATAATCTGTATACACTGAACGCCCTGATCAGCAACAAGGAATTCCGGGAATCCTGGTGTCGATATCACCTGATTGGCGAAACCCTGAGAGGCAATCTGCCGTCGCATTATGACCCGCACCTGGCTGAACGAATCAGCATGGCCATCAAGGACGAACCGGTCATCGCAGCACCGAAAACCGGCAGATTTTCACCCACGGACTTCTTTAAACCCGCACTGGGTTTTGCGATCGCCGCATCAGTTACCGTCGCCGTCGTCATCGGCGTGAGACAAATCAGTGAAGTTCCCTCGCTTGATACCACCCAATCCGTAGCCATTCAGCAGCAGTCACCATCAATAAACAGTCCCGTTAGCCAACAGGCTCGCGTCGCCACGGTTTCGACTGTCGCCGACAAGCCGCAACAGGTTGTTCGTACCTACAAGACTCCGACGGACGCGCAGTCCCGGTTGAACCGGTACCTGGTAAATCATAACGAGTACCGGACCAATACCGGTGTTCAGGGTATGTTGCCCTATGTAAGAATCGTCGCCCATGAAGTTGGAGAATAATCGTTTCCGCCTGAACCTTGCGCTGCAAGGCCTGTTACTTGCAGTTGTGTTAACGCCGGCCACTGCCGTTGCCACCGGCGATACCTCGCAAAAAGCACGGCAAATGATTAATGAAATGTCCCGCGCCAGCCGCGAATTGAACTACGACGGGATTTTTGTATACCGGCGCGGCAGCCGCATGGATACAATGCGCCTCATACACAGGGCAGGGAACGGCACCGAAATGGAACGCATGGTGTCACTGACCGGTCATGCCCGCGAGGTTATCCGTGATGGGGAGAAGGTGACCTGTATTTTCCCGGACAACCGCCAGGTAATGGTGGAAAAAAGCCGGCCACGAAAGTTTCTCACTGCCAAATTACCCGAACCGATAGAACAGGTGGCCGAATACTACGAGTTTTCCGTTGCCGGCAAGGACCGTGTCGCCGGCCGACCGACCTGGGTCATCAATATCGTTCCGAAAGACGACTTTCGCTACGGTTACCGGCTCTGGATCGATAAAGAGAACCACCTGTTACTCAAGTCGGAACTCAGGGACGACTCAGGCTGGCCGCTGGAACAGATCCTGTTTACCCGGCTGGAAGTACTCGATCACGTCGCGGAACAACTTCTTAAACCCGCCATCTCGGGCAAGGATTTTACCTGGTACAGCAATACCGCCGGGGAAATCCCCGCACACGGTGGCAATAATGGCTGGAAAGTCACCTGGATGCCGCAGGGTTTTTCCATGAGTGATTACGAGAAAAAAGCACTGGCAAAAAGCAATATGCCGGTGGAACACATGATATACACGGATGGCCTGGCCATCGTGTCTGTTTTCGTGGAGAAACTGGGTAAAAATCCGG
>DATIPP010000060.1:0-3402 GCA_035471825.1 Gammaproteobacteria bacterium | reverse complement strand
GGCGCGGGCCTCGCTGAGTTTCCGGTTATAGGCTTTGTTGCCGCGCTTGTCTGCGTGGGCCTCGAGCATGACCTTGATGTCGGGGAGTCCCTGTATCAGCCCGGCCAAGTCCCGGATATGGGGAAGCAAGGTCGGGTCGATATCGCTGCGGCCTGTGCGGAAATAAACGGAAAAGGAAAATCCGTCGCTGATATCCTGCACCTGTTCCTGCCTGTTACTTTGCCTGACGCGTTGCAGGTGTTCTTCATGGTGGGCCCGGACTTTATCGAACTGTTGCTGCAGGTAGGCCAGTTGAATGGACTTGTCCTGGAGTTTTTTTTCCAGCCGGGCTAGCTTGCGGTCCTTTTCCGCATCTTTAATGCCGGTGATGGCACCGCTGGCGGCGCCGAGAATCGCCCCGGGCGGACCTGCGATGAGGCCGCCGATGAGCGCCCCGATACCGAAACCGGTGGCCTCTTTCATGTCGTCCGTCGGTATATCGTCCGCGGATGAGGACAACGGAAAATTGAGGGACAATGCAAGGACCAGGCTGATACAGATTCTCTTCATGGTTTCTCACCCTTGTTGCACGCATTTGACGTGGTTTGCGGTGTAGTTAAGCGGACGACAATGACCCGGCAAAGGTGAGATGAGGGCAAAGCGCTGATGAATTATGGCGAAATTATGGAAATTCCACTGTTTGCCAATACAGGGATTCCGTGCTGGTATACATTACTCTCCCGAGACGTAACCGGAGAACAAACATGGCCAAACATATTGCGCTGGTGGAAGACGAACCGGCAATCCGCGAAAATTATATCGATGCCCTGCGTAAACAGGGGTATGAGGCGACTGGTTATATCTGCCGACAAGATGCCATGGCCAAGTTCAGGCAACGTCTGCCTGACCTGGTGTTGATCGATATCGGGCTGGGTGAGGAGGCGGAAGGTGGATTTGAATTGTGCCGGGAATTGCGATCGCAATCTTCAGTACTGCCGATCATGTTCCTTACTGCCCGCGATTCAGATCTGGATGCCGTCTCCGGGCTGAGGCTCGGTGCCGACGATTACCTGACGAAAGATATTACCATGCCGCAATTACTCGCCCGGATTGCGGCGCTTTTCCGGCGTGTCGAGGCCATGCAATCACCGGTGGACAAGGATGCACTGATTCGCAAGGGAGACCTGATGATTGACAAGAACTGCCTGAAAGTGGAATGGCGGGATCAGCCGATCGAGCTGACACTGACCGAATTCTGGCTGGTGCATGCACTGGCAAGAGTTCCCGGTTACGTCAAAAGCAGGGAGCAATTAATGGATGAAGCAAATATCTTTGTCGACGACGGCACGATAACCTCGCATATCAAGCGAATAAGAAAAAAATTCCGTGCCGTTGATCAGGGTTTCGATTGTATTGAAACAATGTACGGCATGGGGTACCGCTGGAATACTTCAAAGAACTGAGCGGCCGATGCAGAAAAAAAGGCGCCGAATTTTCAGGTTTTCCATTCGCTTCAAATTGTTGTTGCTGTCTATCGCCCTGCTCAGCATCCCCTATATCGGTTACGAATACATGCGGGAACTGGAACGACATCTGAGAAGCAGTCTGGAAGATTCCCTCATCGATGCGGCAAGGGCCCTGGCCGGTCCGATGCATGAAAGCTATCAACTGTTTCCCTATTCACAATCAACACCCGAGCATTCGCTTTTTATTCATTCCCTGAATTATCCCATTCAGCTTGACGGTTATAAAGATGACTGGGTCAATTATCTTGACTGGTCTGAAAGTTATGCTGCAACGAAAAACAGCGACGAATCCGGGCCGTTATCATTCAAGCTCATCCTGGGGGAATATGAACAGTATCTCTATGGCCTGTTACAGGTGAAAGATGATCGGCTGGTCTATCATCGTCCCACAAGCGAAAAGATTATCGACAGTGATTACGTCAAGCTGGTACTCGGGGATGAATATGCCGTCAAGCAACAATTTTATTTTACGCCGTCAGCCCCCGGCAAATTCAATCCATTCGTGATCGAGACAGTGACGGACGAGTGGGAAGAACATGAAGTGACTCGCTACGTGTCAAATGTTATCGGCAACTGGCAGGAAACGGATAACGGTTACAATCTCGAGATCGCCGTCCCGCTTTACCTTCTCGACAAACGCATGGGTATTGTTGTTGGTGATGTGGACGATGCCGCCGGCGCTGCTGTGCCGGCAAAGACTGGTACCGCAGGAGCAGATACCTCCAGTGATCCCGGGCGCCTGTTGCGTCCCTCGAAACAGATTGAACAGATCATTCGCCAGATCGATACCACGCCAGGTCGACGAATCTGGGTGCTGGACAACCAGGGTCAGGTACTGGCAAGCAGTGGCAGCCTGAGAAGGGACCAGTCAAGACATCCCCTCAATCTTTTTTACACTATCATCCTTCCTCCAATTTCGGAACGTTTCAAGGACGATTTGGCCGGGGCCAGGCAACTGCACGGTCACGATGTAGAAGCGGCACTGGATGGCAAAACGGCATCGCGGTGGCGACTCTCGCCGGATGAGAAAACCGTTATCGTATCCGCCGCCACGCCAATCTGGGTTACGAACGAGGTGCGCGGGGCAGTCATGGTCGAGGAAACCACGAACAACATCCAGATGTTGCAACGGAGTGCATTGGTGTCGTTATTAAACAAAACGTTGCTGGTATTTTTCCTGATCACGCTATTACTCCTGTTGTTTGCTTCACGGCTTTCCTACCGATTACGCCGCCTCAGCCGGGAAGCATCGGATGCCATTGATGAACACGGCCGCGTGATCGGGGAGATGACTGCCAGCCGGGCGAGTGACGAGATAGGAGAATTATCACGCAGTTACGCCGCCATGCTGGAAAGGCTGAAACAATACAATCACTATCTCGAGGGACTGGCGGGCAAACTCTCGCATGAATTACGCACCCCGATGGCCGTTGTGCAGTCTTCCCTGGATAACCTGGAAAACGAGATAGATCACAGTGATGTAAAATACCTGGAACGTGCCAGGGAGGGAATCAACCGCCTCAGTGTCCTCGTAACCCGCCTGAGTGAGGCGGCCAGGCTGGAGCAGGCGCTGGGTTCGGCGGATAAGGAGGAGACAGATCTCTGCCAACTCCTGTCACGCTGTGTCGAGGGATATCAGACCGCCTACAGTAAAAACCGGTTTAAACTCCGGCTGCCCGATCCCCCCGTTATCCGTTTTGTCTCTCCGGATCTGTTCATGCAGATGCTGGACAAGATTGTCGGTAATGCAGTTGATTTTTCGCCCGAAGACGGACGAATCGATCTGCTATTGACGGCGGGAAGGGATGAATTGCGACTGGATATTATCAATTACGGCTCGCAATTGCCGGAGGAGATGGATGGCCAGTTATTCAATTCCATGGTAAGCATGCGACGG
>DATIPP010000059.1:0-9178 GCA_035471825.1 Gammaproteobacteria bacterium | reverse complement strand
TTATAATTCTGCGCGGTCGCGACAGTGACGTTTGTAGCGGCTGCACAAGAAACGAGGAGTGAGGTTTGGTTGTTCCCAATGAGCGACAAGCAACGCGGCTCATGGGGATTTTTGAGATAGGTTCTAGCCGTATTGGTTTTGGCCAGCCACTCGGGCAGTGCGATGGTCACTGGACGGGTGGCTGTTATTATATAAAAAGAGGATTTGAAGTATGCGATGTCCATTCTGTTCCGATGTGGATACGCGAGTTATCGATTCCCGCCTTGTCGGCGAGGGCGATCAGATCAGGCGCCGGCGCGAATGTACTCATTGCAAGGAACGCTTCACCACCTACGAAACAGCCGAACTTAATTTTCCGAGGATCATCAAGTCGGACGGCCGGAGGGAACCGTTCAGGGAAGAAAAACTGCGTGGCGGTATTGAAAGGGCGCTTGAAAAACGTCCCGTGGAAATGGAACGGGTCGACATCGCCGTATCACATATCAAGCACAAGCTGCGTGCAATCGGGGAACGGGAGGTAAAATCCCGCATGCTGGGTGACTGGGTCATGGAACAATTACGGGGACTGGACCAGGTGGCCTACGTGCGTTTTGCATCCGTTTACCGCAGTTTCGAGGATGTACGAGCCTTCCTTGACGAGATTGAACGGCTTGAAAATGAATTACCACCGGAATTGAGGGAAAGCCAGCTGGATCTTTTACCCTCCGATGGTGATGACAGTTGAATTGGAGTGAATCCGATTACCGCTACATGTCACGTGCCCTGCAACTTGCAAGGCGTGGTCTGTATACCACTCATCCCAATCCCGGCGTCGGCTGCGTCCTGGTCAGGAATGGCTCGGTCGTAGGCGAAGGCTGGCACCGCCTTGCAGGCGGTCCGCATGCCGAAATCATGGCCCTGGAAGCGGCCGGCCCTGATGCCGCCGATGCGGACTGTTACGTTACCCTGGAACCCTGTTCGCACAGCGGCAGGACACCTCCCTGTACGGATGCGTTGCTGGCAGCCGATATCGGTAATGTATTTATTGCCACACCTGATCCGAACCCGCTGGTAGCCGGAAAGGGCATCAAACAGCTCGAGGCCGGCGGCATAACGGTTTATACCGGACTGTTGAAGGACGAAGCAAAGGCACTTAATGCCGGTTTTGAAATGCGCATGCGTCATGGCCGTCCTTTTGTTCGTTGCAAGCAGGCGATGAGTACTGACGGGCGTACGGCAATGGCCGACGGTGAGAGCCGGTGGATTACCGGCGAGGACGCAAGGCATGATGTGCAACACTTGCGTGCCCGCAGCTCGGCCATCATGACGGGAATCAATACCGTGCTCGCTGACGATCCGTTATTGACCGTGCGGGAGATCGAAATCCAGGATCGCCGGCCGCTCCGTGTCATCCTGGATCGCCGGTTGCGAACACCACCGGAAGCCAGAATACTGGACAGATCAGGTGAGGTGATTATTTTCGCTACCACGGAAAACAAACCTGCAATGGAAAAACTGATCGAACACGGTGCCGAGGTTATAGTATTTGAGGAAACGAATGCAGGCGCGTTTCTCAACCGGGTCCTGCAGTATCTCGCGCGTGAAAAACAGGTCAATGATCTGTTACTGGAAGCTGGTCCCGTGTTATCGGGCGCCATGCTCTCGGCGGGACTGGTTGACGAAATCCTGTTGTACTTGGCACCGGTACTCTTGGGACACGCAGCCATGCCATTATTTGAATTACCCGCGATCCGTTCGATGCAGGATAAAGTACCACTTCGGTTTACTGATATACGCATGATAGGTCAGGACTTACGTCTGACCTTAAAGCCACAAGCAACCAGCCACTAGCTACCAGTAGCCGATAGCACATACCTAATAGCTTATTTTTATGTTCACCGGAATCATCGAAACCATCGGCAAGGTAGCCAAAATCGAAGAGCACGGCGATGATTGGCGCCTTCTCATTTCGGCCCCCCGTCTGGATCTGACTGATACGAAAGCAGGCGACAGTATTGCCGTCAACGGTGTGTGTTTGTCGGTAATCGACATTGCCGGGAGTGAATTCATCGTCGATGTGTCTGCTGAAACACTTTCCTTTACGACTATTTCAGATTTCAAAACCGGCAGTCACGTCAATCTTGAGCGGGCATTACGATTGTCCGATCGGTTGCATGGCCACCTTGTCAGCGGTCATATTGATGGCACGGGCAGTGTCATGGAACGGTACCCCAGCGGCAGGTCAGAGCAGTATATCATCGAGGCTCCTGACAGGTTGATGCAGTATATCTGTCCCAAGGGATCAATCTCTGTCGATGGTGTCAGCCTGACGGTTAATAATGTTGACAATAATCGCTTTTCGGTCAATATCATTCCCCATACACTGGAAGTAACCTTGTTCCATACTTACGAGACCGGCAACAGGGTCAACCTGGAAGTCGACATTGTTGCCCGTTATCTTGACTCGTTGAGTCAATCTCCCGCATAGTCGCTTCCATTCAGAAGACATTATCCAGCAATCGTCGTTTGTTATGGCATTGAATACACCGGAAGAATTGATTGAACACATCCGTGAAGGCAGGATCGTGATCCTAATGGATGATGAAGACCGTGAAAATGAAGGGGACATGGTCATTGCCGCTTCGAATGTGCGTGCGGAAGATATAAACTTCATGGCCCGTTATGGCCGGGGGCTTATCTGCCTGACCCTGACCCGCGAACACTGCCGTAAACTGAACCTGCCGTTGATGGCCAGCAACACCTATTCCGGGCATACCACCAATTTCACCGTCTCCATTGAAGCGGCCGAAGGCGTGACCACCGGTATCTCGGCAGCTGACCGTGCACTGACCATACGTAAAGCAGTCGCCGAAGATGCCAAACCATCGGATTTAATCCAGCCCGGCCACGTGTTTCCACTGATGGCACACCCCGGCGGTGTGCTGTCACGTGCCGGGCATACCGAGGCGGGTTGCGATCTTGCGCGTCTTGCCGGGCTGACACCGGCTGCTGTCATCGTCGAGATACTGAATGATGACGGCACCATGGCCCGTCTCGATGATCTCAGGAAATTCGCGCAGGAACACCGGCTCCGTATCGGTACGATCGCCGACCTTATTCATTACCGGATTGAAAACGAGAAAACCATCAAGCGTGTTTTCGAGGGGGAACTGCCGACGGAGTTTGGAGATTTCCACCTCGTGGCATACCAGGATACGGTTGAAAACGATCTGCATCTCGCCATGGTCAGGGGAGAAATCCGGCCGGAAAAGCCGACCCTGGTGCGCGTCCACCTGGAAAACCCGGTCTGCGATCTGACCGGCAGTCTCAGGGACGATTGTGGCTGGCCGATTCGCGATGCTCTCAGCCGGATAGCAAGCGAGGGAAACGGGGTGGCCGTTATCCTCTGCAACCAGTACAAACCGGTGGAGATTATCAATCAGCTCAATGCCTACAACCGCGATCAGGACAATGAAGTACGGCCGCGTACTGCCCGGAACACGAGGGACCTGCGGACGATCGGACTCGGTGCACAAATACTCTCCGACCTGGGCGTGTGCAGGATGCGTGTGTTGAGTGCTCCGAAAAAGATCCACGCCATATCCGGATTCGGCCTGGAAGTGGTTGAATACGTCAATTAAACCGGAAGAGGCAATGCCGGACCAGCGAATTATCAAGGGCAAGAGTACAATCGACACTGCCAGGATCGGTGTGGTTGCCAGCCGCTTCAACAGTTTTATTGTTGACCGGTTGCAGTCAGCCTGCCTGCAACAACTGAAGATCGCCGGAGTGTCAGGCGAGAATATTATCGTGGTGCAGGTCCCGGGCGCTTTCGAAATCCCGCAGGCAGCGGCACGCCTCATCAAAACACAACACTGTGATGCCGTCATCACGCTCGGTGCCATCATCCGGGGGGAAACACCCCACTTTGAGTACATTGCCCGTGAATGCGCCCACGGTATCGGCCGGGTTGCCCTGAAATACGACACCCCGGTGATCTTCGGGGTATTGACGGTCGACAATGCCGACCAGGCCATGGATCGGGCCGGTGGTGAAGAGAGTAACAAGGGCGCGGAGGCAGCGCAGGCCGCAATCGAGATGGTTTCAGTCATGCGGGAGATGGAGCTGTGAGTTTTCCGCAACTGGATTCATTTTCAAAACATGCACGTATTCGTGCACGCCGTTCCGCTGTGCAGGCCTTGTACCAGTGGCAGATGACGCAAATGCCCATGGCGGATGTGATCCTTGAATTTGAAAACGAACGCAGCGAACTGAAAAAGGCCGACAAGGATTATTTCCGGGACCTGTTGCACGGGACAACGGGCCAGTCAGAAAAACTGGATGAATATCTCGCCCCTTTACTGGATCGGCACGTTAAAGACCTGGATCCGGTTGAGCGGGCCATATTGCATATCGGGGTTTATGAATTACTCTTTCACCCGGAGTTACCCTGGCGTGTTGTTGTTAACGAGTCCGTCGAACTTGCCAAGATGTTCGGTGCCGACCAGTCGCACCGGTATGTCAACGGCGTGCTGGACAAGGCGGCCCGGAATATCCGTGCCGATGAAATCAAGTCTGTTTCCTGAGGCCCATGCCCCTTTCCGAATTCGATCTCATCAGGCGTTACTTCCAGGATGCAACACCCCTGTCCGATGACGTGTGTTGCGGTATCGGCGATGATGCGGCAATTGTCCGGGTCCCCGCCGGCAATGACCTGGTTCTGGCAATGGATACCCTCGTTGCCGGTGTGCATTTTCCGACGGATACCCTGCCTGCGGACATCGGTTACAAGTCGCTCGCCGTAAACCTGAGCGACCTCGCTGCCATGGGTGCAGATCCGTGCTGGATCACGTTATCACTGACATTGCCGGAGGCTGATGAGAACTGGTTACAGTCTTTCATGGACGGATTCGGGCAACTGGCGCGGGAATACAGGCTTGGTCTTGTCGGTGGTGATACCACACGCGGGCCACTGAGTATAACCATTCAGGTCCACGGACTGGTGCCGGAAGGCCAGGCACTGAAACGGGAGGGAGCAAGACCCGGTGACCGGGTTTACATCAGCGGTCATCCCGGCGACGCGGCACTCGCGCTTGACATTATCAACGGGAATGTCAGCGATGTTAATGATCAACAAATGGCATATTTATTGGCACGCTTTAACCGCCCGACACCACGCCTGGAACTCGGACGATCGCTGCGGGGTATTGCCAGCAGTGCGGTCGATATCTCGGATGGCCTTGATGCCGACCTCGGCCATATCCTGGAGGCCGGTGCCGTGGGGGCGGATATGCAATTGGCGCAATTGCCATTGTCGGCTGCGTTACAGGCCTTGCCGGCGGACCGCGCCTGGCAACTCGCGCTTTCGGGAGGAGATGATTACGAATTGTGTTTCACCGTGCCCGAAGCGAATGTCGCCGAAATCGATGCGCTGTCATTGCCGGATTGTCCGCTGTTCTTTATCGGTACAATCAGTGAAGAAACCGGGCAACGCTGGTGGGGTCCCGACGGCAATAAATTCAAACTGTCTGATACAGGTTATTGTCATTTCTGAAATTAACTGGTCACATCGACATTATAGTCCGGGATGTCAGCAGTGAGTTCCTTGTTGCGCCGAACCATTTCAGCTCGCATTTCCTTGCGCATAACCGCTGCTTCATACAATTTTCGTTCAAACTCGGATTCAAGTTTCAGCGGTGGCACGGGTATTGATTTCCCGTTATCGTCAACGGCGACCATGGTGAAGTAGCCTGAATTGGTATGGCGTTTGACCTTGGAATGCAGGTCTTCGGCAATGACCTTTACGCCGACCTCGAGCGATGTCTTGCCGACGTAATTAACGTGCGCCCTGAACGAAACCAGTTCACCGACATTAATTGGCGCCTTGAACGTCACCTGGTCGAGTGACAGGGTCACAACATAGTTCTTGCAATACCGTGCAGCGCAGGCAAAAGCAACCTGGTCCAGCATCTTTAAAATCTGCCCCCCGTGAACATGGCCGGAAAAATTGGCCATGTCGGGAGTCATCAGAACGGTCATGTACAGGGACTTTTCTTGTTCTGGCATTATAAAAACTCTTTATTTCAACTTTTTAAAAACGGAATCGTCAGAGATTGATATATCCTTCCCGCAGCAGTCTTTTCATTTCATCGGGAGAATAGGGAACGGACTCGATAAAGGCGGGAACTTCTTCACGGCTGACACCACGATCTGCCATAGCCGTCTCGCAGACTTTCATATCGATGATTTCAAAACTGTCAAGCCGTTCCGCAAGGTCCACGAGTTGCCGGTTATTTTCATAATTTTGTTGCGTGAACCAGTCTATATCGGGACCATGCAGTATCATGACGATTTCCAGTTTGTCGTAATCGTCTTTCTCGAATTGGTTGATCTCCTCGGCACGTTGCAACAGTGCCCTGAGTTCTTCAACTGAGTGGTTCGAAATGTCAAACAGGTAACTTTTGTTACCGATATTGAATTGCGTCTGATCGGCATGAATGGTGTTGACGGGAGGTGGCGCCGTGTTGGTGACAACAAGCGGAGACGTCTGTACCTGATCCGGATCTTTTATTGTTGCCCTGGCGGAATCGATCTCCGTATTGTCGCAGGCCTGGAGTAACAGGATGCCCGCCATGAGCATGGAAAGCCCGATTTTCAGAACGTTCATAAAACAATGATAATCACAATTTCCTGTCAAATTCCAGCGACGCAGGCAGGTGGCAGGATTTTTCAGGCAGGTTAGAATAGTTGTCATTTGATGGTAGACAAGTTATTGATTTATGTGTGAACTTCTGGGCATGAGCGCCAATACGCCGACGGACATCTGTTTCAGTTTCTCCGGACTGATGCAGCGTGGCGGCAGGACGGGGCCACACAGGGACGGCTGGGGGATTGCCTTTTATGAAGGCCGGGGATGCCGGCTTTTCCACGATCCGCTTTCGAGTGTCGATTCGGAGATCGCCAGATTCATAAAACGCTATTCAATAAAGAGCCGGATCGTCATCAGCCATGTTCGCAAGGCCAACAGGGGCAAGGTCTGTCTTGAAAACACTCATCCTTTCATTCGTGAACTCTGGGGCAACAGCTGGGTATTTGCACATAACGGACAGTTAAAGGGGATCAAGAAATTCCCGTTGAAACATTACCGCCCGATTGGGACTACCGACAGTGAACATGCCTTTTGCTGGATGCTCGACCAGGTACGCAGGCGTTTTCCCGAACGCCCGAAAAGGAAACGGGAATTGTCAGGGTTTATCAAAAAGCTGGCTGACAGGCTGGGCAGACTCGGCGTGAGTAATTTCCTGATGAGCGATTCGCGTTACCTGTATGCCAACTGCGCGACCGACATGTGCTGGCTGACAAGGCGAGCACCATTCCGCAAGGCCCGACTGATCGATGAGGACATGATTGTCGATTTCAGCGAGGTGACTACGCCGGATGATATCGTCACTGTGATTGCGACAAATCCCCTGACGAATAATGAAGAGTGGAACATAATGGATCGAGGATCATTACTGGTGTTCAGGGACGGCATCCCGGGTAAATAAAAAATATCAGCAAGATCAAACGAGGAAATAATCATGAACAGCCAGGATTACAGGATAGAAAAAGACAGCATGGGTGAAATGCGCGTGCCCGTCGATGCGTTATACGCAGCGCAAACACAACGGGCCGTTGAAAACTTTCCGATAAGCGGCCTGACCATACCCCGGGAAGTGATCCGGGCCCTGGGACTGATCAAGGCTGCGGCAGCAAAGGCCAACCGGGAACTGGACCTGATCGAATCTGACATGGCCGACGCCATCCAGGGTGCAGCCAATGAAGTGGTCAAGGGAAACCATGACAATCAGTTTCCGGTTGATATCTTCCAGACCGGTTCCGGTACCAGTTCCAACATGAATGCCAACGAGGTGATTGCCAACCTTGCCAGCGAACGGCTGGGTCGAAAGGTACATCCCAACGATCACGTCAACATGGGACAAAGCAGCAACGATGTCATACCCACGGCGATACATGTCAGCGGCAGCCTGCTGGCGAGTGAAACCCTGATCCCCGCACTCGATCACCTGGCCGGAACCATCGCAAGGCGCGTTAATGAACTGGACGATGTTGTGAAGACGGGGCGCACTCATTTGATGGACGCCATGCCGGTAACTCTGGCACAGGAAATGTCGGGCTGGGAGGCCCAGGTGCACGAAGGCCGCAAACGCATTCAATCCGCGCTGGATAGGTTAACGGCGCTTCCCCAGGGAGGCACTGCCGTCGGTACCGGGATCAACGCCCACCCGGACTTCGGCAAAAAGGTCGCGGAAAACCTGAAACAGGCCACCAATGTCAATTTCATGGTCAAGGAGAATTACTTCGAGGGATTGAGTTCGCAGGACGCCGCAGTTGAGATGAGCGGCCAGTTGAAAACCGTCGCAGTCAGCCTGATGAAGATCGCCAACGATCTGCGCTGGATGAACAGTGGTCCTTTGGCAGGCCTAGGCGAGATTGCATTACCGGCACTGCAGCCGGGCAGCAGTATCATGCCGGGGAAGGTTAACCCGGTTATCCCGGAGGCAGTCTGCATGGTATGTGCCCAGGTGATCGGAAATGACGTAACGATCACGGTCGGTGGCCAGGCCGGTAACTTTCAGTTGAATGTCATGTTGCCGGTTATCGCCTATAACCTCGCCCAGAGCATCAGTATTTTAGCCAATGTCTCAAGACTGCTGGCTGACAACACCATTGCCGGATTCACGGTCAACCGGGACAAGATGAACGAGGCGCTGGAGAGAAACCCGATCCTGGTAACAGCATTGAATGCCGTTATCGGTTATGAAAAAGGTGCGGCGATTGCCAAGAAAGCCTATGCCGAAGGCCGGCCGGTAAAAGAGGTTGCAAAGGAAATGACAGAATTATCTGACGCGGAACTGGACCGCCTGCTAAATCCGGCCGGACTGGCAAAAGGCGGTATTAAAAAATAATAAATGTATTGAAGAAGAAACTATATAAAATTTAATGATCTGATTTATACTGCTTGTACCGGCACACCAGCTGTTCCCCTTGTGTTAAGGATCTCCGGCGAATACGGCATATAAAATCCGATTCTCACCATCGATATTCCTGCTTTTTTATCTGAACATAGTGTTCTTACTGGCAGGATTCTTGTGTTCGCTTTGGCAAAAAAACCCGTTTGTGCGTTAAATAGCACAAA
>DATIPP010000058.1:0-2952 GCA_035471825.1 Gammaproteobacteria bacterium | reverse complement strand
ATAGGCCGAAGGATTTATAAACCGGTTGAGAACGGTAAAAATGGTTTTGCCCCGAACAATATGTATCATTAATGAATATGATCGCATCAGCCAGACCGGGCCAGTCCAGATGAAATGGAAAATACTGGAGCCCTGCAGGCGAAGGCGAATAATCACGAAAATCAGTTTCAAGGCATAAAAAAATTTCCTGGTAAACAGCGGCCACTGTCTGAGACCGTCGATATATACAAAGCCGGGATCATGTGTTGCAGCTTTGCCGACACAGATACTGACCCTGGTAAATATCAATTCAGGGATTCCACGGACCAGTGTTTCGGCAATCCTGGCTTCCATTGACTGGCAGGGAGGATGCAGGTCACTGCCAATGATTACGATATTCCCGTTCAAGATGACTCCCCGAATGAATCAAGGGTGTCGATACATTCTTCTTGCACGTGTCCGGTCATTAAACATCTCATTCGCAAAGTTTACGATAGATATCAGCGTGTAATCGGGCCACTCTGGGCCAGCTGAACTGTTCTGCCTGCCGGAGTTGTTGCATGCGCAGGTCCTCTTTCTTTTCGATATCCACAAGGCGTGCGGTTAAGGTTGAAGCCAGTTTTTCAACATTGCCGGGTGGTACAATCCATTCCCTGCTGATGGCAAGGTCCGGCAATCCGCCAACATCACTTACGAGTACCGGACAGCCCATACCTGCCGCTTTGCATGCGGCTCCTGACTGGCTGGAAAAACGGACATAGGGAAACACGGCAAAGGCAGAGAGCCGGAGTAATGCGTTGATGTTTCTCTCTGACTGGAAAGCGTCATGCAGGTGGACTCGTCCCGCAATTTCCGGCCTGGCAAGTAATTCATGCAGGCGACCGCCTTCTCCTTCAGTGCCGAGCAAGCGTGCAGTAACCCGGGATCCCGTACCGGTTTTCCCGGACCAGAGGCGGCCTGCGATAACAAGATCGATATCAGGAGACTGGCGGCAGACATCCGGCCATGCTTCCAGCAGGATATCGATGCCCTTGTAACCCCTCAGGTTGCCGAATATGCAGATATAACGCCGTTCCGGGACGAGCCCAAAGCGTTCATAGTCATCGGGTGCAGCGGCAGGTGGTGCTTCACTGATCTCGATACCATGCGGAATGATATGGACACAGTGTTTAGTGGTATCAACCCGTTTTTCGAGTATCCCCGCACCCCTCGTATCGTGGGCTATGATGGCATCGGCCTGGTTCAGTAATCTGTTCTCAATGAATTCCATTCCGGGAAACGTTTCATGCGCTGACGGATTATGACAGGTGATCAGGATTCTTTTGTCCCGGTGCCTGGCCATTGTTGCCAGTGGTGCCAGGTAAACGGCCATCGGCGCCACCCAGTGTTGCATATGTAGAATATCCGTATCGAGACTGGCAACGCGATACCATGACAGTGGATTGGACCAGTGCAGTTTACCGGGCCCCGCTGGTATATCCCGACCCGCCGGATGCAAGACCGCAGGGTAGGGTGCGTAATAATCAACAGCCTGTATCGAATCACCTGCTTCATTCCGTAGTGCCGATAGCAAAGCATCACCGTAGGGACTGACACCGCGTACCGGTTGCCCGAATTGACATAGCATCACCACGCGGGGAAATGTCATAAGTGGTAGTGAACCCTGTAACCCGGCACTTCGGTTGCAAAACGGTGCAATTCTATGCAGTTTAATTCCGTGGTTCCGGATTTATCCATATTCACAGTAATCAGTTCGGGCGGTTTTTCAATGCAGCTTCTATTTCACGAACCAACGCAGAATGTATGTCGGGATTCCCCGAAATGATATCACCGACAGTGAGATAATCTTTCTCTCCACCAATTGCCGAGGTAATACCACCGGCTTCCTGAACCAGCAAACAACCGCCGGCAATGTCCCATGGCATCAGGCCGAATTCCCAGAAACCGTCAAGACGGCCGCAGGCGACGTAGGCGAGATCCAGCGATGCCGCTCCTGCCCTCCGAATACCGGCGGTAGCCGGAAAGAGGGCCCTGAAAGTCGCAAGAAAATCCTCCAGACGCGCCTCTTCCTTGAAAGGAAAACCCGTGCCCAGCAAGGCCCCCTTGAGATGTTTGTGCCGACTGACGCGGATTCGGCGATCGTTTAAATAGGCGCCACGGCCGCGGCCGGCTGTAAACAATTCCTGCTTCAACGGATCGTAGACCACGGCCTGTTCGAGGGCGCCATCCACCCTGAGTGCAATCGAGATGGCGAATTGCGGAAACCCGTGCAGGTAATTGGTCGTGCCGTCGAGTGGATCGATAATCCATTCGTGGTCGCTATCACCCCGCGTGCCGCTTTCCTCGGCATAGATGGCATGATCGGGAAAACTTTTCAGCAAGGTTTCTATAATGATTATCTCCGCCTGGTTATCCACCTCAGTAACGAAATCGTTACGCCCCTTTTCGTTCACAGGCAGGTCCCGGACATGATCCATATTTTTTATAATCACGTTGCCCGCAGCACGGGCCGCACGTATTGCAATATTGAGCATGGGGTGCATATTTGACTCCTCAAACAATGTCGATATTGTAAAGCATGCGGGGTAAATTGCCTCTCTTTTGCCGGCATTGTCCGTAACAACTATTGTCTTGCAACCACAAGGGCGTCAATGACTACGATGGTTTTTGAAAATATACGCATTGTCATGGTGGCAACCACGCATCCTGGTAATATCGGTGCAGCGGCGCGTGCCATGAAAACCATGGGGCAGGAAAATCTGTACCTGGTCAATCCGAAGATCTTTCCATCGGCAGAGGTGACAGCCAGGGCCACCGGTGCGGACGATATTCTCGCAAATACCGTCGTTTGTAACTCACTCGCTGAAGCAATAAAGGATTGTGTCCTGGTTGTTGCCACCAGCGCCCGTTCCAGGAATATTGCCTGGCCTACTTACGAACCAAGAGATTACGCCGCCGATATGTTGCGAGTTG
>DATIPP010000057.1:0-3890 GCA_035471825.1 Gammaproteobacteria bacterium | reverse complement strand
TTTATTGTCGGCTTCTTCTTTTAATTTCGTCGGCCTGGCCGTGGGTGCTCCCTGGTATTCCACCCCCGAGATCTCGTCGACTGTCGCCAGCGGTTCGGTTTCCGGTTCCTGTTCGAGCGTCAACAGGTCTTCCTTACGGATAGTGACCAGGGCCTCGTCCGATTGCGTGCTTGACTGTCTAATGCGTTCCTGTTCGCTGGTCAGATCTCCACTAGGTAATTCGCTTCTGCTGACGGTTGTTTTTGGTTCGGTTTTGGCCGCACCGGGCGTGCCGCCGGGCGCTACGGTAACGGCCTGTTTCATGCCCTGCAGTTCCTTTTCCGCGGCGGCATAACCCTGCCTCGCCGCCTTTGTAAACCATCGTTTTGCCACTTCGTTGTTTTTCACGACACCCTTACCGGCCCGGTAAAGCGTACCGAGGTTGTACTGCGCAACGGTATTGCCTTTTTCAGCTGCCTTGCGGTACCACCGTGCCGCCTTGGTGTGGTCCTGCGGGATGCCGTCACCGGTATGATAAATGCTGGCGATCATGACCTGGGCCGGTTCGTAATCCTGTTCGGCTGCCTGCAGGAACCACCGGGCCGCTAGTGCACCGTCCTGCTTGACGCCTTCACCGTAAGCGTGGGAGATGCCCAGGCTGTACTGGGCAACGGGATGGTCCTGTTCCGCTGCTCGACGGTACCAGGTGGTAGCTTCGTGCAGGTCTTTTTTCACTCCCTCGCCGAAGGCATAGGCAACGGCCAGGTTATATTGCGCGTCGGGATCGCCCTGTATGGCCGCTTTGCGATACCAGAACACGGCGTTCTCGTAACTTTGCGGCACGCCCTCGCCGGCATAGTACATGTACCCGAGATGGGACTGTGCCTTGACATTTCCCTGCTTGGCGAGTTCACGGAAGGCTGCGGCGGCAGTGGCATAATCACCACGTTCGAGCGCCCTGGTGGCGATGTCCATACTGGCCGCAAGTGAGACAGGACAATAAAGTAACAGGAGGAACAGGAAAACCGGACGCTTCATGATCGTTTCCTGGAACGGAGGGAACGGGCGTGTTTGCTGGACTGGAAGCTATGGAGTTTCAGTGAGTTTCTCTGCCGGGCCGGTAACACAGTCACTACATAAACCACGCGTTGAAAACAGGCTTGAGTATACTGGATATTCGTGGCAAATAATAACCCGCAACCGGGCCGGGGCTGTCGGCGGAAGATTGTATGAATCAGGCCAGGAGTCCGCCGATCAGAGCGCCGATCAGCAGCGGAATTATATTAATCGTGACCAGCAGCAGGCTGCTCATGGCGAAGATGGCGCCGATCAACGGTATGCCGGTGAGCATGGTGCCGGCGAAAAACAGGATGCCCGCGAGTATGAGACCCGGCAACAGCGCCGCCACGAATCCGGCACCCACACCCCCGGCCACCTTGCCGCCCACGATACCCGCAATCAAAGGCCCGATGGCCGGCAGCCAGAACAATAATAATGTAATGACCGCCATCCAGATCATCCCCATCAGGATACTGCCTTCATCTTCTCTGACAACAACTATTCCGGGTTCTTCAGGCATTAGAGATACCACGTGTTTGTTATTGGTTTCAGGATGCTGTTTTACATCATCAGGCTGTTTTAGTCTAATGGCGGGTCACATACTGGATAACAAACAAAGCGTTTGAACGCTGTCAGCAACGGGGAAAGAGAGGAGGGCAAAATGAACCAGCAAACCACGCCCGGCAGAAAACTCCGTGATCGGATGGAACAACCGGGGATAATCCGCACCCTCGGTGCGCATGATGTGTTATCGGCCATCCTGGTCGAGCAGGCCGGATTCGATTCGGTCTTTATCGGCGGCTTTGGCACCAGCGCCAGTTTGTATGGGTTGCCGGATCTCAATTTTCTTGGCATGTCAGAGATGGTTGACGCGGCCCGGCGCATGGCCCACCGGGTGACTATCCCGGTCGTGGCCGATGCGGATACTGGCCATGGCGATTTGCATAACGTCATGCGTAGCGTGCGTGAATTCGAGGGTGCAGGTACTGCCGGCATTATCCTCGAAGACCAGGTGTTCCCGAAACGCTGCGGGCATTTCGGTGACAAGCAGGTGATACCCGCCGAAGACATGGTGCTGAAATTCAGGGCCGCGGTGAAGGAACGCAATGACCCGGATTTCCTGTTTATCGCCCGCACCGATGCGCGCGAGACCGACGGGCTGGATACTGCCATCGACCGCATCAACCGTTATTGTGACGCCGGCGCCGATGTCGCTTTTATCGAGGCGCCGTTGTCGGTGGACGAACTGGAAAAGATCTGCAAGCGGGTCGAATATCCCAAGTTCGTTAACATGCTTGCCTTCGGCAAGACACCGATCCTGTCCGCCGCGGAACTCGAGGAAATGGGATTCAAGATGTTGGTGGCGCCGATCGATTCCGTATTGTTGACGGCGAAAGTTATGCGGGAGATGGCGGAGGTCTTCAGGCGCGACGGTCATACAAAGGCACTTTACGATCAGATGGTGGACTTCGACGAGATCAAGTCGATCCTGGGACTTGGGGATTTCCTGTCCCTGCGTGAAAACCTGAAACGTTAAGCCGGATTAATGATGCGCTGTTTGCGATCAAACTGGCGGATTGTATTGTTGTACCTGGCCCTGTTGGCGGTCGGGATCCCCTGGTACTGGCCGGCTGATGACAGGAGTGTCTGGTTCGGGATACCCGCCTGGGTTGCCGTGGCATTGCTGGTCTCGATTACTGTCTCGGTCATCACGACGATCATTTTATTGCGTTACCGCTGGCCCGGCGAATCGGACGAACCTGATAAATGACAAATTTTCTGCCACTCTCGCCGGCGGCCTGGACATTCCTGAGTGCTTATCTTCTTTCTTTAATCCTGGTCGGATGGATCGGATACCGTGCGAGACGTGAAGATACACTGAGTGATTTCTACCTTGCCGGTTCCGGTTTCGGCCTGATTGTTTTATTCCTCACGCTTTACGCGACCCAGTACAGCGGCAATACCCTCTTTGGTTACACTGGCAAGGCCTACCGTATCGGCTTCAGCTGGATCATGTCAGTCCAGTTTATGACAGCCATCATCGTCTGTTATTTGTTGATTGCACCACGATTGTATCAAAAGGCGAGGGAGCGGGGTTACATCACGCCGGTAGATTACCTGCAGGACCGTTTCGCCTCCGGCGCGATTAGTATACTTGCTACGATCATATTAATTGTGGTGTTGAGTAATTACCTGCTGGCCCAATTAATGGCGATGGGCCGGGCTATGCAGGGAATGAGCGAAACCCAACCCGACCTTGCATATCAATACGGTGTAATACTTCTGACATTGATCATTGTGATCTACGGCACGCTGGGCGGTATCCGGGCCGTCGCCTGGACCGATGCCATCCAGGGGCTGGTATTACTGCTTGGTTTCGGGATCCTGATTACGCTCGTGGTCAAACAATACGGTCACATATCGTCCGTCACAAATCAGATCCTCACATCCGGTGATCCGTTGATCGTGGAAAAGGCGAAGCCGCCGGACGCGGACCGGCTGCGCGAGTGGTTCAGTTACATCGTTATGATCGGCCTGGGCAGTGTCCTGTATCCGCAGGCGATACAACGGTTATACGCGGCGAGATCAGCGAAAGTATTACGGTGGAGTCTTGCAATCATGGCCTTCATGCCGTTAATGACGGCGTTGATCGCAACCATGATCGGAGTTTATGCCATTGTGAATATACCAGGACTTGAAGGGGCCGCATCGGACCAGGTGCTGGCGCGTATCCTCGGTGAGATTCAACAGGGCTCGGTATTCGGTTACTGGCTGGTAGTGTTACTGCTTGCCGCGATCCTGGCCGCTATGATGTCGACGGCGGATTCCGCACTGTTGTCGATTTCTTCCAT
>DATIPP010000056.1:0-2584 GCA_035471825.1 Gammaproteobacteria bacterium | reverse complement strand
GAAGACGGATACAATCCCGTTGAACCTTCTGAAAAAGGTTGCCAAGGAAGAGTCACAGAACATCCAGACATTGAAGGAGGTTAAACAGGCCTGCGAAAGAAATTACCTGGTCAGTGTACTAAGAATAACCAGCGGTAATGTAGCCAATGCCGCAAAGATTGCCGGCAGAAACAGAACGGAACTGTACAAGTTGTTAAGCCAGCATGAACTGGATCCGGCAGAGTTCAGGATCAAATAATCCATTTTCAGCAATTCATAACCGGGAGCAGAGATGAGCGAAAAGATTATTGTCGAGATTGATCCCGATCTGGAAGAATTGATACCCGGTTTTCTGGAAAACAGGAAGAAGGACGTTGACGCCCTCAATGCTGCGGTTAACGCCGGAGATTTTGATACCCTGCGTTCCACTGGCCACAGCCTGAAAGGTGTCGGTGGCGGATATGGTTTTGCCACGATTACCGATATCGGTGGTGATATTGAAGCCGCTGCGAAAGTCCAGGATATGGACAGCATCAAGGACCTGATAGCGCGACTGGCGGACTATCTTGAGCGTGTCGAGGTCGTCTATCAGTAAACATTTTTACAATGTCAAATGACAATCACAGTGAAATTGACAAGCCCAGGTATCCCCGGTGGTTCGGTTATGTTGTTGCGACCGGCCTGGGCATTGCGTTTATTGCCATACTCTTTTCAATCACCTGGAATACTGCCCTCGAGGTAAACCAGAACCGGTTTACCTTTGAATCAATCTCCATAAAGGAAGCCATTGCCCATAATGTGCTCGTCAGCAACCATATTATTGACAACATTGTGGCCTATATTGACAGCCAGCAGGAATTTACCGCCGATCAGTTCAATCGCTTTGCCAGTAACCTGCTGCAGATTTACCCGTTTGTAACCGGCATCAGCTACTTCCCCGCTGTCGAGCCGGAGTCGATCGATAATTTTACAGAGCAGCTTCGCAAGGTTACCGGCAATGACCAATCGTCGTTGATGACTGCAGATGAGATAAGCAATGTTAATTTTTATTTGCCGGCATTGTATCAGGTTGCCAGGGATACATTACTCTTTCAGCCCGGTCATGATATTCGTTCTGACGGCGATTTCCGGCAAATCATACAAAGCCTGATGCAATCCGACTCGAATATTCCCGTCGCATCCACTCTCCCGTTCCCGGGTGATCGGAATTACGGACTGTTCCGAACTGTTACCGATACCGGCATCAAATCCATTCGTCCTGTCAATCATCCGGAAGCAGTGCGGGGTGTTATTCTCGTGGCTACTGACCCGACGGGATTTCTGGGAGATGTTTCCGTACCGGACGATTTTTCAGTTACCTTTTATAATGAGTACGCCAGCCTCGGGCGACAGTTACTCTACAGGAAGGAAGCCACGTCACAGGCCGGCCAGGACTGGCTGATAAAAACCCTGACTGAGACACACCAGATACAGTTACCCTCTCATGCCGTGAAGTTGAATATCTCCCGCGATATTTACTGGGGAGATATCGAAAAAAGTCTCGTATATATCGCAATTTTTATCGGTTTTGCAGTGACCCTGTTATTGATTGCACTGGTGCGGGCCAAGGACCAGCAGGCCAGTGAATTACGCGAACGTAATATCGTGATCGAGCAGACCGTCAGGGAACAGACACGTGAACTGGCAATTGCCCGTGACAAGGCGGTGGAAGGATCACGTATGAAATCGGAATTCCTTGCCAGTATGAGTCATGAAATCCGGACACCGTTAAATGCCATTATCGGTATGTCGGAATTATTATCGGATACAAAATTAACGGAGGAACAGGAAAAATATATCAGTGTATTCAGGCGTGCGGGAGATACCTTGCTGAGCCTGGTGAATGACATCCTGGATCTTTCCAAGATCGAGGCGCAACAACTCACACTGGAAAATATTCCCTTTGATATCACCGATGTGGTCGAGGAATCGGTCGAAATCTATGCATTAAAGGCCGCAGAGAAAAACATTGAACTGATATCACAAATTGATACTTCGCTTGTGACACAACGGATGGGCGATCCGGCCAGACTCCGGCAAATCATTTTGAATCTCATCAGTAATGCCCTGAAGTTTATTGAAGAGGGCGAGATCGTTGTCGGCGTGATAAAAGCGGAGGGGGATGATCCGGACAGGATCCGCTTTTCCGTCCGTGATTCCGGCATTGGTATACCCGACTACAAGCTTACGGCCATCTTTGAAAATTTTACCCAGGCGGATTCCTCGACAACGCGTAAATACGGTGGAACAGGCCTGGGATTGAGCATTTGCAAAAGCCTGGTCAGGCTTATGCAGGGTGAGATCTGGGTCGAGAGCACCGTGGGTGAAGGCAGTGAGTTTATCTTTGATATCACATTGCCGCTGGTGGAAGAGGCAACGGACGAGCAGGCCTCCATGAGGGAAAAGATACAGGGGAAACAGGTCGTGGCAGCGGTATCCAATCAGACCAACCGCCGGGTAATCGGGGAATTATTGTCCCATTACGACGTTCAAATCGATTTGACGGGGACAGCAACGGAGTTGTTGCAGTTGATTCATGAAAACCCGCCTGCTGACAGGCTGCCGG
>DATIPP010000055.1:0-8256 GCA_035471825.1 Gammaproteobacteria bacterium | reverse complement strand
GCTCGAACCCTGCGCCATGTGTGCCGGCGCGATTATTCACGCCAGGATAAAGCGGGTCGTCTTCGGTGCCACGGATCCCAAGACCGGTGCCGCGGGCAGTGTTATGAATATCTTCAATGACGCGGGACTCAATCACCGGCCGGACTTACAGGGTGGTGTACGGGCCGATCAATGTGGCGAACTGCTGCAGGGTTTTTTCCGGCAGCGACGGAAGGTTCATGTCTGAATCTTTATTGAATGAAATGTCCGAACACCTCGGTCGTTTGCTGAAGGAATCGGAACTGTTCGTTGTCACGGCCGAATCCTGCACTGCCGGTGGCCTGGCCGAGGTGATTACCCGTACACCCGGCAGTTCGGGCTGGTTCGAGCGTGGATTCGTCACCTATTCCAATGCTGCCAAGCAGGAAATGTTGCAGGTCAGTTCCGGGTCACTCGCTGATTACGGTGCCGTGAGCGAGGAAGTTGCCGCCGAGATGGCAAGCGGTGCCCTGGTGGCGAGTCATGGCCAACTGAGCGTCGCGGTTACCGGTATCGCCGGTCCGGATGGTGGCACCGAGGAGAAACCGGTCGGCACGGTCTGTTTTGCCTGGCAGGGGGATGGTGAATCTGCACGCACTGCCCGCGTCGTATTCGAGGGTGACCGGTACCAGGTCCGGCAACAGGCCTGTCTCATGGCTCTGCAGGGACTGATTGATATGTTGGAAAGACAGCTATAAGCAATAAGTAACAAGCAATAAGTTATAAGGATTAATGTTGTTTTTTAAACAATACTTATCACTTATCACTGATTCTAATGTCACGTTTGTTTTTCGCGTTATGGCCGGATGAGGCGACTCGGCAAGCTCTCGCCGGCATGTCTGAATTGTTACCGCCCGGCGGAAAGCCCGTAGCCGCCGCGAACCTCCATATCACCCTCGTGTTTCTTGGCAGTGCTAATGAAATACAACAGGAGGAATTGATTGCAGGGGCGGGCAGTATCGAGTGCAAACCCTTCACCCTGTCGCTGTATCAGCTTGTGTGGTGGCGAAAACCACGCATTATCCAGGCATCTCCCGCGGAAACCCCGGAGGCTCTGCAACAAATGGTCGCATCCTTGCGGCAGCTTGCTGCAGATTGTGGAATTGCCGTGGATCAGCGGCATTACGAGGCGCATGTGACCCTGGCACGAAAGGTTCGCTTGGCTAAAGACTTGCCGCAACCGGCACCGGTCATATGGCCGGTGGATAATTTCTGTCTTGTGCGTTCCGATACCCTGCCGGAAGGTGCGCAGTACGAGGTTATCTGGCGTCGTAATTAAAAATCCCGGGCAGTTTCCCGGCCACGGTCGCCAACCGTTTATCTCGTGGCGATTTATGTGATAATGACGGGACTTCAAATCGACCATTGGTGAGAGTCATTTATGGATGAAAAAAAGAAACAGGCACTTGGCGTTGCGCTGAGCCAGATTGAAAAACAGTTCGGCAAGGGATCCGTTATGCGCATGGGTGACGCCGGTATCGTTAAGGACGTTGTTCCGGTTTCCACCGGCTCGCTGAGTCTGGATATTGCCCTGGGTGTCGGCGGACTGCCGCGCGGCCGGGTGGTCGAGATCTACGGACCGGAGTCTTCCGGTAAAACAACCCTCGCACTGCATGTAGCGGCCGAGATTCAAAAGGCCGGCGGCACGGCGGCCTTTGTCGATGCCGAACATGCCCTGGACCCCATTTACGCGGAAAAACTCGGTGTCGAGATTGATGACCTGCTGGTTTCCCAGCCGGATACCGGCGAACAGGCGCTGGAAATCACTGACATGCTGGTGCGTTCCGGTGCCGTCGACCTGGTCATTGTCGATTCTGTCGCTGCACTTACCCCCAAGGCAGAAATCGAGGGCGAGATGGGTGACAGCCACATGGGTCTGCAGGCACGACTCATGTCCCAGGCACTGCGCAAGCTGACGGCGAACATCAAGCGATCCAATACACTGGTTATCTTTATCAACCAGATTCGCATGAAGATCGGCGTCATGTTCGGCAATCCGGAGACCACGACCGGTGGTAACGCGCTGAAATTCTATGCCTCGGTAAGACTGGATATCCGTCGCATCGGCGCGATCAAGAAGGGCGACGAAGTGATCGGTAACGAGACCCGCGTCAAGGTTGTGAAAAACAAGGTCGCGCCACCGTTCCGCGAAGCCATATTCGATATCCTCTATGGAGAGGGTATTTCTCGCGAAAGCGAGATAATCAAACTCGGTGTCGATAATGACCTGATAGAAAAAACCGGTGCCTGGTACAGTTATAAAGGAGACCGGATTGGCCAGGGCAAGGACAATGTCCGGATTTTCCTGAAAGAAAACCCGGAAATCGCCGAAGAGGTAGAGGTGAGTATTCGTAAAAAGCTCCTGCCGGAGATTAAAACCGCCCCCGCCGATGAAACGGAGGAAGCCGAAGCCTGAGCGAGGAGTCGAGGAAACTTCGAAAACGCGCCTGTGATTTTTTGTCGCGGCGTGAACACAGCGCGACCGAGTTGTTCAGAAAGCTCGGCGGAAGTTCTTCCAACGAAGCACTGATCGACACGGTGATCGGGGAACTGCAGAAGGAAGGCCTGCAGTCTGATGAACGTTTCACCGAGGCATTCGTGCACAATCGTATTGAACGTGGGTACGGTCCACTCCGTATCCACCAGGAACTGCGGCAGAAGGGGATCAGCGATGCGCTGATCCGTGATTATGTCGATGCAAACGATCCTGACTGGCAGCAGCGTGCCTCCCGGGCACGCAACAAACGCTTTGGCCATCAGCTGCCGACAAATTACAAGGAGAAGGCGAAACAATCGCGTTTTCTGCAACAGCGCGGTTTTTCCGGGGAGCAAATCAGGCGCGTGATAGAGGAAGACGAGTGAAGAGCACCAATGACATCAGGAAGACGTTCCTGGATTATTTCCGGGAACATGATCATGAGATCGTACCCGGCAGCCCGCTGGTACCGGCCAATGATCCGACGTTGCTGTTCACTAATGCCGGCATGGTGCAGTTCAAGGACGTCTTTCTCGGTCTGGACAAACGTCCCTACACGCGGGCGGCCACGGCCCAGCGATGTGTGCGTGCCGGCGGCAAACATAACGACCTGGAAAATGTCGGCTATACGGCCCGGCATCACACATTTTTCGAAATGCTGGGCAATTTCAGTTTCGGTGATTACTTCAAAAAAGAGGCCATTCATTATTCCTGGGAATTCCTGACAGAGGTTCTCAAGGTCTCTCCGGAACGCCTCTGGATTACCGTCTACGACAATGACGATGAGGCGGCGAATATCTGGCTGAAGACAATCGGCGTCGACAAGAAACGTTTCAGTCGCTGTGGCGAGGAGGACAATTTCTGGTCCATGGGCGATACGGGCCCCTGTGGTCCCTGCAGTGAGATTTTTTATGATCATGGTGCCGATATCCCCGGTGGTCCGCCGGGCAGCGATGAACAGGAAGGCGATCGTTATGTCGAGATCTGGAACCTGGTGTTTACCCAGTATAACCGCGGCAATGACGGCAAGCTGGCGCCGATTCCACACCCCTCGGTGGATACCGGCATGGGACTGGAACGGATCGCCGCCGTCATGCAGGGAGTATCCAATAATTACGATATCGATCTGTTCCAGCACATTATCGGGGCTATCGCCAGACTGGTGAATTCAGACAAGCCTGACCTGACCTCGCAACGTGTTATCGCCGATCATATCCGTTCCTGTTCCTTCCTGATTACCGACGGTGTTTTACCTTCCAATGAAGGACGCGGTTATGTGCTGCGCCGGATAATCCGCCGCGCCATCCGTCACGGTCATAAACTCGGACTGCGCGATCCTTTTTTCCACAAGCTGGTTGACCCCCTGGATGAAACCATGGGCGAGGCTTATCCCGAGTTGACCAGGGCCAGGGGACAGGTCAGTAAAGTACTGATGCAGGAAGAAGAGCGATTTGCCGAGACCCTGGAGCAGGGGCTGAAACACCTGGAATCTGCCATCGCGAAATCGAACGGCAGGGAAGTACCGGGTGAAGATGTTTTTCGCCTTTATGATACCTACGGATTTCCGGTCGACCTTACCGCTGATATCGCCCGCGAGCGTGACATGACTGTCGACATGGCCGGTTTCGAGGAATGCATGAGCGCCCAGCGGGACCGCGCCCGCGCCGCCAGCAGGTTTGAAAGGGACATGTCGCATGTACCGGACGTGGATCAGTACACGGAATTCAGCGGTTACGAATTACTGGAGGAAGAATCGACCATTACCGGGCTTTACCAGGACGGCCGAACCGTGAGCGAATTTTTAACGGGGGACGCAGGCGGTGTCATCCTCGAGTCCACGCCCTTTTATGCCGAATCCGGCGGCCAGGTCGGGGACAAGGGACAACTGGTCGGTGACGGCATACTGTTCGAGGTCAGGGACACACAGAAACAGGGTAAGGCACATGTCCATATTGGTGTCCTGAAAGAAGGCACCCTGAAAGCAGGACAGAGGATCATGGCCCGGGTCGATTCACACTTGCGCATTAATACGGTTCGTAATCACTCCGCGACGCACCTTTTGCATGCGGCATTGAGAAAGGTCCTTGGTGAACATGTCGTGCAAAAGGGATCACTGGTAGCCCCGGATCGCTTGCGTTTTGATTTCGCCCATCCTTCACCGTTGACGGAAGTAGAACTGCAAACCATCGAGTGGCTGGTCAACACGGTAATCCTCGAAAACATCGAGACTGATATTAAGATCATGCCGCTCGATGAAGCGCTCGACTCCGGTGCCATGTCGCTGTTCGGTGAAAAATACGAGGACACTGTCCGCGTACTCAGGATTGGCGGCAATTTTTCGGTGGAATTATGCGGCGGCACCCATGTGAAAAGGACCGGTGATATCGGATTTATGAAGATCATCTCGGAAACCGGCATTGCCGCCGGCATTCGTCGTATAGAGGCCGTCACCGGGGAAGGCGCCCTGCTCTGGACGGCCGAAAACCAGCAAAAGCTCACCCGGTTGGCGCAAATGTCGAAGACGGACAGGGACAATCTGGAAAACCGTCTCGGGCAGCAGATGGAACGCATCAGGAAACTCGAGAAAAAAGTCGAGCAGGTGAAGGCGAAACTGGCGAGCAGTGCCGGTGATGACATGATAAAGGAGGCGCAGGACATAAACGGTATCAAGGTGCTGGCGCGGACGCTGGAAGGCGCGGACGCGAAAATCCTGCGCGAGACCGTGGACCAGTTGAAAAACAAGCTGGGCAGCGCGGCGTTGGTACTCGCCTCCGTACAGGACAGCAAGGTCAGCCTGGTGGCCGGTGTGACCAGGGACAGGACGAATATCATCAAGGCCGGAGACCTGGTGAATTTCGTCGCTGAAAAGGTCGGTGGCAAGGGCGGGGGTCGCCCGGATCTTGCCCAGGCCGGGGGCAACGATCCGTCTGGTCTCGAGGCGGCCCTTGCCGGTGTTCCCGACTGGATTCGGGGAAAGGTTTGTTAAGCCGATCAAATTTCATTCGAAACGGGATTCCGGTTAGAATCCACACCTTTTTTCGCACAGGTTAATCGAAACAGATGGCGTTGATTGTCCATAAATATGGCGGAACCTCGGTCGGCAGCACCGAACGTATCGGTGCCGTGGCCGACAAGGTCGTTGCTGCCCGTAAGGAAGGGCATGGGGTTATTGTGGTTGTCTCTGCTATGAGTGGCGAAACAGACCGCCTGCTGGGACTTGCCAATGACGTTTGCAATGAACCCGGGGAGAGGGAAATGGATGTACTGCTTTCCACGGGAGAACAGGTCACGATTGCCCTTTTAAGCATGGCCCTTGAAAACCGGGGTTATCCGGCACGTTCGTTTACCGGGGGGCAGGTTCCCATTACAACCGACAGCGCCTTCGGCAAAGCGCGCATACTCGACATAAACGCCGATGCTGTCAGGCAATCTCTGGATGAAGAGAGGGTAGTTGTTGTTGCGGGTTTTCAGGGCGTTGATGAAAAGGGCAACATTACAACACTCGGACGCGGCGGATCAGATACAACGGCTGTTGCCATGGCGGCTGCACTGAAAGCGGAAGAGTGCCATATTTATACGGATGTGGACGGCGTTTATACTGCCGATCCGCGCATTGTGTCCAAGGCAAGACGCCTGGACTATCTGACTTATGAAGAAATGCTGGAACTCTCCAGCCAGGGTTCCAAGGTATTACAGATACGATCAGTTGAATTAGCCGGAAAGTATAATGTCCGTCTCCGTGTGCTATCCTCTTTTGAAGAGGGACCGGGCACGTTGATTGCTGGTGAGGATGAAGATATGGAACAAGCATTGATTTCAGGAATTGCGCAGAATCGCGACGAAGCCAAACTGACAGTAGTTGGTGTCCCGGACCGGCCCGGCATTGCATACAGCATCCTGGGTCCGATTGCCGATGCCAATATCGAGGTCGATATGATTGTTCAAAACGTCGGCGTCGATAACATGACGGATTTTACCTTTACGGTACACAGAAGGGATTATGAAAAAGCACTGAAAATACTGAGAAAAACGACTACGGATATTGGCGCAAGAGATGTCACAGGCGACACAAGTATTGTTAAAATATCAATCGTGGGTGTTGGCATGCGATCGCATGCCGGCATTGCAAGCAAGATGTTCGATGCACTGTCACACGAGGGGATCAATATTATTATGATCTCCACATCCGAAATAAAGATTTCGGTAGTGGTTGATGAGAAATACCTGGAACTTGCTGTCAGAACCCTGCATCGTGAATTCGGTCTTGAGAGTGAGGAAGAAGTTGAAAAAATATTCGAAGAATAACAGTCGCTTTAGCGACAGACATATAAACTGCATGGGGAACGTGCAACTTAGGAAGTCTACAGGAGAAATGAGATGTTGATTTTAACCAGGCGAGTCGGAGAATCATTAATGATTGGTGACGACATTAATGTTACGGTACTCGGTATCAGAGGAAACCAGGTGCGTATCGGAGTCAATGCCCCCAAGGATGTATCGGTGCATCGCGAAGAGATTTACCAGCGCATCCAGCAGGAAAAAACAGGCGATACGGAAAGTCAGGAAAATCAGGAAGGCGACGAAGGTTAGTGGCATGACCGGATTTATTTTGCCGACATTACAGGCCGGCACTAAATTCTTTTATTTTCAATATGACAACTTCTACATAAGCTGTTAGTTAATTACGTTCTCAATGCAGATATTTGCGGAAATTCAGGAGAAGTGATCGGTCCGGTTTCCAGGCCGGTTTCAACCGAAAGCTTGAAGGAGCGAGTCACATTACTAATGTTACGAGCGGCGAGGGCAGGAGTCCGAGCCCGGGGTACTTGGTTGAGGCCTGAATGGCCAAACCTAGTATCATTACGGCCGAAAATTTATATTTGAAGCTTAAATTACCTTGAATACGGAGAGGTGGCCGAGTGGCTGAAGGCGCTCCCCTGCTAAGGGAGTATACGGCTTATACCCGTATCGAGGGTTCGAATCCCTCCCTCTCCGCCAGATTTTCAAACGGCTCTCACAAGAACAGGAGCCGTTTGAAAATCTGGTTGTAGGGACTGGGTTTGGAACCCTCAAAATTGGGTTTGACGAATCGTCAGGATAGGCGATTTGGGCAGACTTCAGTCCGCACGAAGTGCGAGCAACAGGAAAGTTGCGAGTCAGTCCCTCCCTCTCAAAACAGTTAAAAGTAAAAGTTTAAAATTAAAAGAATTATTCTATATACTTTTACTTTAAACTTTTCGCGCCCGTAGCTCAGTTGGATAGAGTACCTGGCTACGAACCAGGTGGTCGGGAGTTCGAATCTCTCCGGGCGCGCCAAATAAATAAACCACCTGCGGGTGGTTTATTTATTTGTGCGGTATGCAGGTATTCGAACCTCCGACATAATGAAAAGGTTCGAAAAATCAACAGGGAAGTTGATTTGAATGGCTTCAGTCTGTCCACAGTGGAAGGCTACAGAGATATAGCCAAATTAGCCTCTTGGGTAGAGTCAACCAAATGCGGCTCCGTGTTTTTCTCATTCAATTCAATATGAGCTATTTCATCAACCAAATCATTACTATTAAGATAATGAGCAATGCTACCAAAAGTGGTTGTCTTGATTCCTTGATCTTGATCTGAAATCCTGATTTCCGGCTTGAACAATGCTCCAAAGAATAGCTTAAATGGATTGATCTTCAGTTCCTGAGCCTCAAAATGTGCCCGTGTATTGATCTTTATTTGCTCGATATTATCAGTCTGATATATCGCTGCATTCAGGACAT
>DATIPP010000054.1:0-14068 GCA_035471825.1 Gammaproteobacteria bacterium | reverse complement strand
CCTGGATGATCCATATCTACACCATTGGTTACATGCATGATGATCCCGGTTACCAGCGTTTCTTCAGTTATATCTCACTGTTCACTTTCTCCATGCTCATGCTGGTCATGTCGAATAATTTCCTGCAACTGTTTTTTGGTTGGGAAGCTGTCGGCCTCGTGTCCTATTTATTGATCGGGTTCTGGTTCAAGCGCGAATCGGCCATCTTCGCCAGTCTCAAGGCGTTCCTGGTCAACCGCGTGGGTGATTTCGGTTTTATTCTCGGTATCGCGGCGGTACTCCTGTATTTCAATACACTCGACTATGCGCAGGTATTTTCACAGGCGCCGTCACTGGCGGATGCCACGGTGAATATATTTGCCGGGCATGAATGGTCGGTCATGTCGGTAATCTGTATCTGCCTTTTCATAGGCGCGATGGGCAAGTCGGCCCAGGTCCCGTTGCATGTCTGGCTGCCGGATTCCATGGAAGGTCCGACACCCATTTCCGCCCTGATCCACGCCGCGACCATGGTCACGGCCGGCATATTCATGGTGGCGCGCATGTCGCCGCTGTATGAGTTGTCCGAAACGGCTTTGAGCATGATTCTTGTCGTTGGTGCATTAACTGCCTTTTTCATGGGATTACTCGGGCTGGTGCAAAATGACATCAAGCGGGTCATAGCCTATTCGACACTGTCGCAGCTGGGTTACATGACCGTGGCCCTCGGTGCCTCGGCATACGCCGCCGCCATTTTCCACCTTGTAACACATGCCTTTTTCAAGGCACTGCTGTTCCTGGCCGCGGGTTCTGTCATCATTATCCTTCATCACCAGCAGGACATGCGGAACATGGGCGGTCTGTATAAATACATGCCGATCACCTGGCTGACCTGCCTGGTCGGTGCACTGGCATTGATCGGGTTTCCGGGCACCTCCGGTTTCTTTTCCAAGGACGTGATCATTGAAGCAGTACATGCCTCGACTTTACCCGGTTCCGATCTGGCCTATTATGCTGTGCTCTCCGGGGTAGTGGTTACGGCGCTGTATACCTTCAGGCTGTTTTTCATGACCTTTCATGGCAGGGAAAGAATGGACAACAAGACCTGGAGTCACTTGCACGAGGCACCTGCCGTGGTCACGGTGCCATTGTTTATACTGGCGATACCTTCCTTAATCATAGGTGCATACCTTATCGGGCCAATGTTGTTCGGAGGATACTTCGGTGACTCCATTTACGTTGCCGCGGAGCACGATGTGCTAGCGCATATCGGGCGGGAGTATCACGGTTTACTTGCATTCACAATGCACGCGTTTCAACAACCGGTCGTGTACCTGGCCTTCAGCGGCCTCTTCCTTGCGTGGCTCTTCTACATCCGCATGCCGGGGTTGCCGGAGCAGTTCGCGAAAGCTTTCGGTCCGTTGTATCGATTACTGGTTAACAAGTACGGGTTTGATGATTTCAACCAGGCCGTTTTCGCCGGCGGGACCCGCAATATCGGTAAATTTCTGTGGCAAATCGGTGACGTTCGCGTCATCGACGGGGTGATGGTCAATGGCACGGCAAATGCCGTGCGTTTGTTCTCCGGTGTCATCAGGCATATCCAGTCCGGTTATCTCTATCATTATGCCTTCAGCATGATCATCGGGCTATTGATACTACTGGCCTTGTTTGTTCATAAAATCATTTAATCCGGAGACTGATTGTTCATGGAATTGCCATTGCTGAGTCTGTTGATATGGGCGCCCATCCTTGGCGGGGTGTGGGTGCTTTATGCCGGCGACAGGCAGGAAGAAACGGTCAAATTCCTGGCACTGGGCATTTCCCTGATTACGTTTTTGCTCTCTGTGTTGATGTACCTGCAGTTCAATACCAATACCCATGCCATGCAGATGATCGAATTCATGCCATGGATCGAGGCATTTTCCATCAATTACCATCTCGGGGTAGACGGTATCGCAGTACCGCTGATCCTGCTTACCACGTTCACGACGGTACTCGTTATTCTCGCCTCCTGGGAGGTCATCGAGGTGCGGCTGTCGCAATACCTGGCCGCTTTCCTGATTCTGGAAGGCCTGATGAACGGGGTTTTTGCCTCACTGGATGCGATTCTTTTTTACGTGTTCTGGGAGGCGATGCTGATCCCGATGTTCCTGATCATTGGTGTCTGGGGCGGGCCACGGCGCGTCTATGCCACCATCAAGTTTTTTCTCTATACCTTTATGGGCTCGGTGTTCATGCTGGTGGCTTTACTTTATCTGTATTTCCAGGCCGGTACCTTTAATATCAGCGGGCTGTATGAAATACGATTGGGACTCACCGAGCAGAAACTTATTTTCATTGCTTTCCTGCTGGCCTTCGCCGTCAAGATCCCCATGTGGCCGGTGCATACATGGCTTCCAGACGCCCACGTCGAGGCGCCGACGGGAGGTTCGGTGATCCTGGCCGCGATCATGTTGAAAATGGGCGGTTACGGTTTCCTGCGTTTCAGTCTTCCGATCACACCGGACGCCAGCATGTATTTTGATAGCCTTATTATTGTGTTGTCACTGATCGCGATTGTGTATATCGGTTTCGTGGCACTTGTACAGCAGGACATGAAAAAACTCATTGCCTATTCGTCCATTTCCCACATGGGGTTCGTCACGCTCGGATTTTTTATCGGCTTTAGCATCTACGCAAATACCGGCAGCACTGTCGCCGGGATCATGGGACTGGAAGGGGCCATGATGCAGATGATCTCACACGGGTTTATCTCCGGCGCGTTATTTCTGTGCGTGGGAGTTATGTATGACCGGTTACACTCCCGCCAGATCAGTGATTACGGCGGTGTCGTGAACACCATGCCGTATTTCGCTGCCTTCATGATGCTTTTTGCAATGGCCAACGCCGGGTTGCCGGGCACGTCGGGATTCGTCGGGGAATTCCTGGTGATACTGAGCAGTTACCAGTCGAGTTTCTGGATTGCCTTCCTGGCGGCGACGATTCTTGTCCTGGGCGCGGCCTATACCCTGTGGATGTACAAGCGGGTGATCTTCGGTGACGTGGCGAACGAAAGCGTCGCCGAACTGGAGGACATCAATGCGCGCGAGTTTCTCATCCTGGCATTACTCGCCGTTCCGGTACTGTTGTTCGGGTTGTGGCCTGCTCCATTGTTCGATGTCATGCACCCGACCATGGAACACCTGTTTACCATCATCAACCAGGCAAGGGCGGGATAACCATGCTGGCAAATGACATCCTGTTACTCCTCCCCGAAATCGTACTGTTGACGCTGGCATGCACGGTGCTGGTTATTGACACCTTCAGCCGGGATGAAACACGTCGGCTGACCTATTACCTGTCGCAGGCTTCGCTGGTTGTCACCGCGGCGCTGGTACTGTTCTTTTACAGCGATACGACGGTCTTCGCCTTTAACAATGTATTCATAAGCGATCCCATGAGTTCATTGTTGAAGGTTTTCATCTGCCTGATTGCTCTGGTCGTGTTTCTCTATTCGCGGGACTACCTGCGCGAACACGGCTGGATGAAGGGCGAATATTTCGTACTTGGCCTCTTCGCTGTTCTCGGCATGATGGTCATGGTGTCTGCGTTCAGCCTGCTAATTGTATATCTCGGCCTGGAGCTATTATCCCTGTCGCTGTATGCCATGGTCGCAATGCACCGTGACTCGAAGGATGCCTCCGAAGCGGCGATGAAATACTTTGTGCTTGGGGCACTGGCTTCCGGGATGTTGCTCTACGGGATATCCATGCTCTATGGCGTTACCGGCACGCTGCAACTGGACGCGCTTGCCGGCGGTATTGCAACTCAAGGAGAGCAGGACGTCCTGCTGGTATTCGGGCTGGTATTCATAATTGTCGGTATTGCCTTCAAGCTGGGTGCCGTGCCGTTTCACATGTGGATCCCGGACGTATACCAGGGCGCGCCCACCGCGGTGACATTGTTTATCAGCAGTGCACCCAAGATCGCCGCGTTTGCCATGACCATTCGATTGCTGGTCAACGGCATGGAACCGTTGCTGGGGGACTGGCAGCAGATGTTGATCATCCTGTCTGTGTTGTCCATGGCGACCGGCAATATCATTGCCATCGCACAGTCCAACATCAAGCGCATGCTGGCCTATTCGACCATCGCCCATATCGGTTACCTGTTGCTGGGCGTACTGGCCGGATCCGGGGAAGGTTATGCCGCGGGCATGTTCTACGTCATTATCTATGCGCTCATGAGTATGGGTGCATTCGGCATGGTGATCCTGCTCGGCAGGAAAGGTTTTGAATCGGACCGGCTGGATGATTTCCGCGGACTCGCTGACCGCAGCCCGTGGTTTGCCTTCATCATGTTGATCCTGATGTTTTCCATGGCCGGCGTCCCGCCGTTCGTGGGCTTCTGGGCGAAATGGTTCGTGTTCAAGGAAGTAGTCGCGGCAGGGTATACCTGGCTGGCGGCCCTTGCGGTATTGTTCTCGATTATCGGTGCCTACTACTACCTGCGCGTGGTCAAGCTGATGTACTTTGACAGGCCCGAAGCAATGACGGCCATCAAGGCCTCGCAACACATGCGCTTTACCCTGAGCCTGAATGGCCTGGCCCTGCTTGTATTGGGCCTGGTCCCCGGCGCACTGATGTCACTCTGTCTTGCAGCCCTGGCCTGATGTCGGTTTCCCTCGCCGTATGGCTATTCATCGTACTGGCCATTATCTCTGCAAACCTGCCCTGGTTCAGCGAACGGTTCCTGTTTGTTTTTCGGCTGAAGGAAGGTACCAAGCCGTTCTACCTGCGTCTGCTGGAATGGCTGCTGCTGTATTTCCTGACCGGCCTGCTGGCAGCCGGCCTGGAAAAGAAAATCACAGGTGAGATACACACGCAGGACTGGGAGTTTTACGCGGTAGGCTTTTTCCTGTTTCTCGTATTCGCCTCTCCAGGCGTTATCTATCGTTACGAATTAAAAAAACACCTCGATGCGTGGCACAGGTTAAGGAAAAAGAATTGATCGCCATCGGTTTGAACTGCAGGCGCTGGACTGTAATGAAGCTATATCGCACTGTGAAATCAGAATGATTTAATGGAGAGTCGGCAAGGGGATTAAATTGCCTCCACTTTCAAACTGCAAGTATTGGTCAGATAAAACTGTCCATTATTTGATAAACCGACCGATAGTCTCGCCCATAATTACCCGTTTTCCGGCCGGATTGTCGTCCTGCCATTGCACGGTGTTTTCCGGGAAAAGGAGAATCACGGTTGAACCCATGTTGAAGCGTCCCATCTCTTCACCGCGCTGCAGGAAGGGTTTTTCCGGATAATCTGTCGTTTTCATCTCGCGCCGGCTTGCCGGGGTGATAACACCTTCCCAGACTGTTTCCATGCTGCCGACGAAAATTGCCCCAATCATAATCAGTGCCATTGGTCCGCGGTCTGTATCAAACAGTGAAATCACGCGCTCGTTGCGGGTAAACAGGTTTTTCACCACCCGTACCGTGTGGGCATTGACGGCGAAAAGATCTCCCGGGACATAGGTCATGCATTGCAGGCGCCCGTTGCAGGGCATGTGTACACGGTGATAATCACCCGGTGAAAGATACAGTGTCATGAAACAGCCGTTACTGAAACAGGGTACCAGCTCAGTGTCATTTGCCAGCAGCTTGTCGAGGCTGTAGAACCTGTTCTTGGCCTGAAAGATATCCCCTGCATCGATCAAACCGGACTGGCTTACCGTTCCATCAACGGGGCTGCAGATCGCATCGGCGTCACCGGGCAGGGGTCTCAGTTCCTTCCTGATGGAACGGGTAAAGAACGCATTGAAATGTTCGTAATCGTCAGGACTCCGGTGTTCCGACAGTGACATGTCGACCCTGAACATCGCAATAAACACGCGGATAAAGCTGTTTTTGACAGGATTCAAGCGATACCGTGCCAGCCGGTGGACGATTGCCGTCAGACGGTGCCGGGGCAGAATAAACTGCGGCGCTACCCGCAACCAGTCAAGGATCCTGATCATCCAGTGAAATAATGACGAGGGATTCAATGATGATGTTCATGCGTACCGTCCTGGCGGATGACATTGGCAGTTAACGGTATGATTTCTCCGTTCGAAAACAACAATTCCAGTGGCACCTCGCTACCGGCGGGCAATGGCTGGCTGTTGTTGAACAGCATCAGGTGATATTCACCGGGACTGAGTGACAGCGATGAATTGGCGGGGATAGTAATTTTTTTCTGCTGGCGCATACGGGCGACACCGTCTTCCACGCTGCTCAGGTGTATTTCAATGTATTCAAAGACGGGACTGCTGACGGCGATGAGATCAACGGGCTCCGGATGAGGATTATTGATATCCAGGTACCCGGCATGGACACTCACGGAGGGCGGTGCCTCGTGAAGCCGGGCATTATCTGCCTGAAGCCCGTTTTCGCCGAATACATTCGTGCTGGCTGTTAGCAGGATCAGTACGGTAAGAAACAGGTGCCGCATTGATTATCCCTGCTGGCTGATGAATTTCTTGATAGCGATGTAACGTTCGGTCATGTCCGCCACCTCGTGGGGTGCGGATAGGATAACTACCCAGCGAGCCTGCGGGTCAACAATAAAAACCGAGGCGGTGTGATCGACCTGGTAGTTTTCCGGGGAAGATCCTTCCGTCCTGACCGAGACGATTCCCATTTGTTCTCTCAGGCCGCGTGCCTGCTTGTCATAGTTGCCCAGCCCGATAAATTCCTCGTTGAAATATCTGACATATTGAGACAATGCGTCCGGCGTATCGCGATCCGGGTCCACCGATACAAACAGTACCTGTAATTCGTGGGCCGGATTTTCGTGTTTGAGTGAAGTGTAAATCCGTTCCATTTTGGCCAGCGTCGTCGGACAGACATCGGGACAATGAGTGAAGCCGAAAAAAAGCAGGGACCATTTGCCGCGTAAATCGTCCCGCGTAAACGGATTGCCCCGGTGATCGGTCAACCGGAAATCGCCAAGAGCGCGTGGATTGGGCCACAAAAGCCCCCGGATTTCCGGTTTTGCCGCTTGTCCCCCCGCATGGTAGCCGGAGGTATACAGGCCCGCCCCGGCGCCGAGGGCCATGCAGCCCACTACAAACAGGGTAATAATGATATGGCGCTTGTTCATCGGCCGCACAGTATACAGCAAGAGGCCGTCCCTGTGGGAGACGGTGTCCGAAGCTCAACACGCACAGGCAAATCCGATATACTGGAACCTGTCTCATAATTCCACATGGTCGCGACAGTGGCGTTGTTTCGTAGTGGCAACGCAAGAATCCAGGAACGCTGCAACGCGGTTCGTGGGGAATTATGAGATAGATTCTATATTTCGCCCCGCCGCTGCGGGGCTTTGTTTGTGAAAATATTCAGCTTCACGTTAATTTCCCTGGCAGACAGCACGTAATGCAATACCTGACCGGTCAATACAATTACTGGGTTGTCATTATCCTGATGATGATCGGTTTTTACATTGTCATCTCCCAGGGGAACCTTGTTAAAAAGATGATCGGCCTGAATATTTTCCAGGTCTCTGTGTTCATATTGTTCATATCGATGGGTTACCTGGAAGGTGGAACGGCCCCCATCCATGCGCCTGATTACAGCCGGTACGCGAGCCCGCTGCCACATGTGCTCATCCTGACGGCGATTGTGGTCGGCATTTCCACGACGGCACTGGGACTGGCGCTGATCGTGCGCATCAAGAAGGCCTTCGGTACGGTTGAAGAGGACGAGATACAGAGCATGGAAGATACCCAATAATGATCGCGCATCTGCCGGCGTTACAGGTCGTCCTGCCATTATTGTTTGCCCCCGTTTGTGTTCTCTTGCGGCAGCACACTCTGGTGTGGCTTGTCACCCTGTTGGTCAGCTGGGCTGTGTTTATCATGGCCTGCCTGTCAATACCGGTAGTCTTCGATATCGGTCCACTCAGTTACGAGCTGGGCGGCTGGGCCGCACCCTGGGGCATTGAATACAAGCTGGATCAACTGAGCGCCTTCGTCGTACTAATCGTTACCGCCATCGGTGCAATCGTCATTACCTATGCCCGGCAGAGCGTTACCCATGAAATCCCCCGGGACCGCGTCTATCTTTTTTACACGGCTTATCTTCTCAACCTGACAGGCATCCTGGGCGTCGTCGTTACCGGCGATGTATTCAACCTGTTTGTATTCATCGAGATATCTTCGTTGTCATCCTACGCGCTGATCAGTATCGGCAGGGACAGAAGGGCGTTGATGGCGGCCTATCGGTATCTGGTTCTCGGGACCATCGGTGCGACTTTCATCCTGATCGGTGTCGGTCTTTTGTATGTTATGACCGGGACATTAAACATCGACGATTTGCAACAGCGTCTCGTTGACCTGGAAGAACAACGCACCGTTATTACCGCCCTGGCATTCCTGACGGTCGGGATCAGTCTGAAGTTTGCACTGTTCCCGTTGCATTTCTGGTTACCGAATGCCTATACCTATGCTCCTTCCGTAATTTCCGTTTTCCTGGCCAGTACGACAACCAAGGTATTCATTTATGTCCTGTTGCGTTTCCTGTTCAGTATTTTCGGTGCTTCGTTTGTTTATGATGTTGTCCACGTTGACCGCATTCTTTTGATTTGCTCGGTGCTGGCGATTTTCAGCGGATCACTGTCAGCGATTTACCAGGACAACATCAAGCGCATGCTGGCCTATTCCAGTATCGCCCAGATCGGCTACATGGTGCTCGGGGTGGGCCTGGCATCGGTAACCGGTGTCCTTGCCGGAATTATTCACCTCTTCAATCACGCCCTGATGAAGGCGGCACTGTTCATGTGCATGGGATGCGTGTTCTATCGCATCGGTTCCGTCAGTATCGGGCAGATGAAGGGTATCGGCAGAACCATGCCATGGACCATGGCGGCGTTCGTCATTGCCGGCCTGAGTCTTGTCGGCGTACCGTTGACCGTAGGTTTTATCAGCAAGTGGTACCTGATCCAGGCAGCCATTGAACAGGATAACTGGGTGATCGTTATCACCGTCCTGGCAGGCTCGTTGCTGGCCATGATTTATATCTGGCGGGTTGTCGAGGCGGCGTACTTCCAGGAGCCCGATATCGGGACGGACACGGCCGGACATGGAGAAGCGCCGCCGATGATGGTGATCGCCTTGTGGGTTGTGATCATCGCCAACATCTATTTCGGTATCAACGCTGAAATGACTTCCGGGTTCGCCCGCCGATCGGCTGAATTTCTGCTGGGGGCATGGCCGTGAACCCCGAGCAGTTATTGCAGGCTGCCGTTTTCCTGCCGCTGGCGGGAGCTGTTTTGATCGGGCTTGCAGGTTCAAGGCCTGATTTGCGCGAGACTGTTACCCTCGTTACCGCCGTTGCCTTGTTTATTGTCATATGCCTGCTTTACCGGTCATTTGAACAGGGCGGGCAGGCAACGGTGACCCTGGTGGAAACGTTACCCGGATTGACCATCTCATTTCACACCGAACCGTTGGGACTTTTGTTTGCACTGGTTGCCGGTTTTCTCTGGATAGTGACCTCGATCTTTTCGATCGGTTACATGCGCGGGAACAGGGAGCACCACCAGACGCGGTTTTACGTCTATTTCGCGGTGGCGCTTGCAAGCACGATGGGTATTGCACTCAGCGCCAATATGTTCAGCCTGTTTATTTTCTATGAAATACTCACGCTGAGTACCTATCCACTTGTCACCCACAAGGGCAATGACGAGGCAAAGGCGGCCGGACGTGTTTACCTGGGTGTATTGCTGGGGACATCCATCGGCCTGCAGTTATTCGCCATGATCTGGACCTGGATCATTACCGGCACGCTGGATTTTACCGAAGGTGGTGTATTCGACAGCCGGGTATCGGAAACGGTGCTGTTGATCCTGTTCACGCTGTATATATTCGGTATCGGCAAGGCCGCCGTGATGCCTTTTCATCGCTGGTTGCCTGCGGCCATGGTGGCGCCAACCCCGGTGAGTGCATTGTTACATGCTGTTGCCGTGGTCAAGGCAGGCGTCTTCACGGTCATGAAAGTGTCCGTCTATCTGTTCGGAATCGATACCCTGGCTGCTGCTGCGGCCAATCAATGGGTACTGTTGTTTGCCTGTGCAACGATCATCATTGCCTCGGTAATTGCGCTGGGCAAGGACAATCTGAAGGCACGGCTGGCCTATTCGACCATCAGCCAGCTTTCCTATGTGGTAATGGCGACCGTCGTTCTGGCGCCGTTAACCGTGGCCGGAGCCGCGATCCACATCGCGGCCCACGCTTTCGGCAAGATCACCCTGTTTTTTGCCGCCGGTTCCATCTATACCGCTTCGGGAAAAACGAAAGTCAGCCAGCTGAACGGTATCGGTCACAAAATGCCCTGGACCATGACCGCCTTTACAATTGGCAGCCTGTCCATGATCGGCGTGCCACCTGCCGCGGGTTTTCTGAGCAAGTGGTACATGCTGCAGGGTGCCTGGGCGGTGGAAAACTGGTTCGTGATCACGATTATCGTGATCAGCACCCTGTTGAATGCGGGTTATTTTTTACCGATCGTTTACGCGGCGTTTTTTCGACAAGCCGATGATGAAGACACGTCATCGCACGGCGAGGCACCGTTTCCGATCGTGCTGGCCCTGGTTTTGACAGCGGCAGGCACTGTACTGTTATTTCTTTTACCCGGCCGGCTGCTGGAACTGGTGGAGGCAATCAGGTTATGAACGAGATGGAAAAGAGACACTGGTTATATCGCGGTGAAAACTTGAAAAAAATCTGGATAGGCGGCAGCGTTATTTTGCTGCTGACCGTAATTGCCGAGTTGCTGGTCAAGTTGCATCCGTATTTCAAAATTGCAGAGGTCTTTGCCTTCCATGCAATCTACGGGCTTCTTTCCTGTGTTGCCATGATCCTGTTTGCAAAATTGCTGGGTTTCTTTATCAAGCGCCGGGATGATTACTATGACCGCTAGTCTTCTGCATCCCGGCCTGGTACTGGTCCTCGGCGGCCTGCTGTTGCCGTTTATCGGCGTCACCTGGCGCCACCTCTGGGTGCTGGTATTGCCGATCGTCACGCTGGTATTTACCTGGATAGTTCCCGAGGGACTTCTGGCGACATATACATTTCTTGGCTACGAATTGCAGGCTTTCAGGGTGGACAGCCTCAGCCGGCTGTTTGTCACCGTCTTTGGCATCATGACGCTGGCGGGAATGGTTTTCTGTTACCGCCAGGCGAAGCGTGCCGAACTGGCGGCCGCAATGGTATATGCCGGTTCTGCCATAAGCGTGACCCTGGCCGGCGACTTGTTGACGTTGTTTGTTTTCTGGGAGGCCATGGCGATCAGTTCCACCTTCCTGATCTGGTCGGCCGGTACGGAAAAATCCCGGCAGGCAGGCATGCGTTACATCATGATCCATTTACTTGGCGGCGTTGTATTGATGACCGGTATCACGGCCTATGTATTGCAAACCGGCAGCACGGAGTTTTCCGCCATGACACCGGACCGGTCAAGCACCTGGCTGATCCTGGCCGGTTTCCTGCTGAATGTTGGTGCACCGCCCTTGTCGGCGTGGTTACCCGATGCCTACCCGGAAGCCTCGTTCAGCGGGATGGTGTTCCTGTCGGCGTTTACCACCAAGACGGCCGTGTATGTTCTGTTGCGTGGTTATCCCGGTACCGAATTATTGATTTATATCGGCCTGTTCATGATTTTTTACGGGATTATCTATGCGCTGCTTGAAAATGACATGCGGCGGATACTCGCCTACAGTATTGTCAACCAGGTCGGATTCATGGTCTGCGGTATCGGCATTGGCACGGAACTCGCATTGAATGGTGCGGCAGCCCATGCCTTCACCCACATTATTTACAAGGCCCTGTTGTTGATGTCTGCCGGATCGGTGCTGTTCATGACCGGCAAACGTAAATGTACAGAACTTGGCGGCCTGTTCCAGTCCATGCCTGTCACCGCGGCCTGCGGAGTAATCGGCGCCCTGGCGATCTCCTCGTTTCCACTGACTTCCGGCTTTATCAGCAAATCCATGATGACGCAGGCGGCCGCGGACAATCATCTGTTAATGGTCTGGCTGCTGTTGCAAGCCGCGTCGGCCGGCGTATTCCTGCATGCTGGCATCAAGTTTCCCTGGTTTGTCTTTTTCCAGAAGGATTCCGGCCTGCGTCCCTCCGATCCTCCAATGAACATGCGGGTTGCCATGATTGTCTTCGCGGCGTTGTGTATTCTCATCGGTGTTGTGCCGGGAATTTTGTACAACATTCTGCCTTACCCGGTCGAGTATGTACCGTACACGGCTGACCATGTCGTCGTGCAGTTGCAGTTATTGCTGTTCTCCGGGCTGGCCTTTTTTATCATGCTGCCATGGATGCAGCGTACAATGACGATCAGTCTCGATTTCGACTGGTTTTATCGCCGGTTGCTGCCACAGCTTGCGACAGTCTCGATCCGCAGCTGGAACATGATCAAGGGACAGCTGTTGTCACTTGCCGGGAGCGTCTCGTGGCGCGCGCGGATGCACCTACATACTCTTTACGGACCGAGGGGACTTTTGTCGCGGTCCATGCAAACGGACGTGGTAGCATTGTGGGTTATCCTGTTTCTCGCCGCTTACCTCGTTTTCTACCTCTTCGAATCCTGAAATCCCCTGATTTACTTATTATTTTCGGGAAATGGGGTATGAAATTACTGAAAAAATTACCCCAAATGGGGGACGACAGGCGATTAGAAATTGCCTAGATTAAAGCTGACGGATCGCACTGTAGATTTCCTGAGGAAAGGAATGGAGGGAAACCCTCTTTTTTACCAGGGCGACACGGACGGTTTCTGTGCCACGGAAGGCACATCTCTTTACTCCTTGCCGTCTTTACCTCGGTAGAAGATTATCATCGCGACGGTAACGGTAATATGTCCATATCGTCCATAGCAGGTATCCGATTGCCCCCAGCGCATATGGCACGAAGAAATAAATGATACCCGCCAACCAGGTGATGGGTCCGATCAGGTAGATAAAATCCTCGATTTCAAACACGCTGAAACGGGGATGCTCGACAGCCATTTCCCCGAAATCATGTTCCATCTTCATCCTGAGAAAAGTGATCAGGGGATTGGATAACCCTGCCAGTAATCCCAGCAGCAGCGTCCAGTTACCCGCGGTCGTATGGAGCCCGATCCCGATCGAAATGTAAAGACACATGTAATTGATGCCGCCGACGACGAAATCATAGTCGTGCCCGAACGAAGAGGTCGTCCCGGTCATTCGGGCCAGTTCCCCGTCGAGGTGATCGGAAAACACGGCCAGCATGTAGATTAATGCAGCCAGCCAGGCAAGATCCTCTATGGCGACAAGAAAGAGCCAGGCAGCGGTCAATCCCAGGCAGAGTGTCAGGGTGGTCAGGTGATTGGGCCGTAAGGGGGTATTCCTGAAGGGTAAAATCAGGAAGTGGGCAAGCTGTTGGTCCAGCGCCTTGTTTGTAGTCGAATGTTGAGGGTTCGCTGACAAATTTTCTTCAGTATGTATAACCGTTTTCCCTGAACCACTTGATCGCGGCATCAATGGCTTCGCGTGCCGGTCTGTACCGGTACCCCAGTATCCTGCCAGCCTTGTCAGAAGAATAATACATCTGTTTTTTTGCCATTAGAACACCGTCAACCGTGGCACGTGGTTCATTGCGGGAGATCGATGCCCATTTTTCCATCATCCAGGCGGCGGGCAGCACCATGTTATGCGGAAGCCGTACCCGTTTACGGCTGGTGCCCGTAATTTCATCGATCATCTCCAGGATTTCATACAGGCTCATATCCTCGCCACCGAGGATATAACGTTCGCCGGGGACACCTTTCTCGCAGGCAAGCAAATGTCCCTCTGCTACGTCATCCACGTGGACGATATTCAGGCCGGTATCGACGTAGGCGGGCATGCGGTTGGAAATCGTATCCACGATAATCCTTCCGGTCGGCGTCGGTTTGACATCAAAGGGACCTATCGGGGTTGACGGATTGACGATAACGACGGGCAATCCCTGTTTATCGGCCAGGTGCTGTACTTCCTGTTCCGCGAGGAATTTCGAGCGTTTATAGTGGCCCGTCATGTCGGCCAGTGTTGCAACG
>DATIPP010000053.1:0-3400 GCA_035471825.1 Gammaproteobacteria bacterium | reverse complement strand
AGCACCGCAATAACTAGAACCTGTCTCATAAATTTTTGCGATCCACATTGCTGCACCAACCGTTCCCGATCAAGGCGCGAGGCACAGGTTCCAGAGATACAGACCGGCTAGAGCAGCCTGGCTATCAGTTGGTCTTCCAGTTCAATCCGGGTCGTCAGTTGTTCACCCAGGCTGGAGAGATCCCGCGGCAGACCGGAAAGATTCCTGTTTTCAATATCGTATTTTTCGTTGAAATCCAGTGCAGCCTGCGTGGTTTTTTCAATATCCCTGTAGATACTTTTCGATAATTGCACAACTTCCTTGCGCCGCTCCGTCCCGCTGGCAATGCGTTGATAGAGACCGAAATGACCTGCGGCAATATAATCCACCAGAACCTGGCAGAATTCCTGCACCAGTTCTCCGTCCGATTCATCCGGGTTGTCGCCGTCAAGTTCCGACAATTGCATCAGCAAGGCAAGCAATTGTTTTCGCTCATCCAGCATATTATTAATGAGATGAGTCGAATTCTTGCGCCGATCTGTCGTATTGCCAGCCTGCATTTTCCCTTTTCCATTTTTATAGTACTTTTTTAACAGTCTGGCATTGATAACTCAAGACTCCTGATCGCATTACAGTGCCCGGATCCCGTGGAAAGAAAAATCATAAATCCGATGTATCGGCAGTTCTCCGGGGTGTTGAATAGCGAATTCCCGGTCAGCATTATATCCTTTCCCGTGCGGCCGGCACCATCATCCGCGCCCATAGTGACCGAGGGGCACCTGTTCAGGCGTGCCGCCGGGAACGGGTATTCGCGCAGCAAGATCACAGATTGAATGGCATAATCAATTCCATGGAAATACCGGGTTATTCAATTGAGAAGCAAATTGGCAAGGGCGGCATGGCATCCGTTTATCTTGCCACCCAGGAATCACTCTCGCGCTCTGTGGTGCTGAAAGTCCTTGATATCTCGGATGCCGAAAAGAGCCAGGAACTGATTGAGCGGTTTTTATCCGAAGGCCGCATTGTCGCCTCTCTCAACCATCCCAATATCCTCACGATCCACGATATCGGCATTACTGATGACAACGCCCTGTATATTTCCATGGAATACGTACAGGGTGGCGATCTCAAGTCCCGCATCGGTATTCCTTTCGATTCGGACGAGGCGCTGGAATTGCTGGTGCGTATCGGCGGCGCCCTGAAAACGGCACACAGCCACGGAGTTATCCACCGCGACATCAAGCCGGCCAATATCCTGTTTCGTGACGACGACACGCCATTGATTACTGATTTCGGTATCGCGAAACAGCTGAATGAAGACCTGAACCTGACGTCTACCGGCATTTTCCTCGGCAGCCCGAATTACGTCAGCCCGGAACAGGCCGACGGAAAGCAAGTCGATGGCAGGACGGACATCTACAGCCTCGGCTGTATCTTTTATGAAATGCTGACGGGTAATAAGCCCTATCTGGCGGAAACGGTATTCGACGTCGTCCTGCAGCACAAACGGTCGCCTGTTCCGCAGTTGCCGGAAGACCTGCTGGAGTTTCAGCCCCTGCTCGACCGGATGATGGCCAAGGATCCCAATGAACGGTTTGAAAATACCGCGAGCATGATCGAATACATCCAACAACTGCAGATCGAGCGCAACCGGAAACGCGCGGCACCTGATATCGACATAACCGGAGAAATGCAGGGACAGCGAAATAAGAAGAGAGTTTCCATGGTACTGATAGTGCTGTTGGTTCTTTCCGCCGGTTTTTTCTTTTCGTTACAGTATATCGATATCCGCCTGAAAGATCCCGACCGGATAATAAGGGAAGAACCGGTGACGGCCCGGGAGAATTTCACCGCCACCATCCCCGGAAGTAGAACCGGTGACACACCCGGTACACCACCGACGCAAGAAGCTTCTGAAGATGTCGTCAACGCCTTGTTATGGCTGGGCAAAAACAGCCTGGAGGAATACCGTCTGACCTATCCACCTAAAGATAATGCCTATTACTATTACTCCAGGCTGCTCGAAATCAGTCCGAACAACAGGGAAGCGGCGCAGGGAATACTGGAGATAGCCGATCGTTACGCGATACTCGCGGAGAGAAGCCTGGCGGAAAACGACATCGCCAAGGCGGAAACCTACATTAATATCGGGTTGAAGATTAATCCACGAAACAAGACGCTGTTATCGCTGGAAAAACTCAACAGGGATATCGGCGAAAAATCGGTGCTGGATCGGTTGAAAAGCTTTTTCTGATGTCACCGTTCAGTAAACCGGATTTGCCTCCTGTTGCATCTCGAGCTTCTGCCTTGCCTCGCGCGCCTGTTGTTCTTCCCATTCGTGGATCAGTTCCCGCATTTCTTCCAGGGTTTGATCGTCTGCCGGCATTTCAACCATTTCAGTTTCCGCCGCCTCCTCCTCCGGCATGATTTCCTCTGGCTCCTCTCCAACCATTGCCGCCGTTTCTTCCTGAAGTAACCGGTCTTTTTTCAGGGATGACTTCAGTTCCTCCGCGGCCATGGCCTTTTCCCTGGCGGCGGCACGATCTTCTTCGGCCTTCAGGAAGGCCTCTTGCCGGAGTCTTTCCCGTTCACCGTCGGAAACCTCGATAGCGGTATCATCGATGATCCTGTTTTTTTCAAAAACAAACACGCGCGGACCGCCCTGGTCACTGCGGTACCACGCCGGCGGTTTACCCGACAACTGTGTTGTTCCCGTATCCTCGTCCGTCCACTGGTACATCCTGGCATCGACGTTTGTAGTAAACAGGATAGACGCGATAAACAGTATACAGGCTGGTATCATGACGCGACAAAAATACTGTCTGGCTTCATCTGGCAGGATCATGACGCAAGTATATACGAAAACCAGACGATAAAAATACAACCGGGGCCACACTATGAACCTGTTCGATATCATTGCCATACTCATCACGTTAACGGCAGTATTCAGTTATATCAACTACATCTGGCTGAAGTTACCAACGACCATCGGCGTCATGTTAATCGGCCTGGTCATGTCGCTGGTCCTGGTCGTACTCAGGGAAACGGGACTGGATATTACTTACGAGGCAAATGCCCTGCTGGCGAATATCGATTTCACTGAGACGCTCATGCACGGTATGCTGAGTTACCTGCTGTTTGCCCGCGCCCTGCATGTCAACCTGGAAGATCTGGCGAAACAGAAATGGCTGATAGGCAGCCTCGCCACATTCGGTGTGATCTTCTCAACTTTTCTTATCGGCACCTTGATCTGGTATACGCTCGGACTGATCGGAATTGACCTGCCGTATATCTTCTGCCTTTTGTTCGGTTCCCTCATTTCGCCAACCGACCCGATAGCCGTGCTCGCCATACTGAGATCCGCCGGCGCGCCCAAATCACTGGAAATGAAGATTACCGGTGAGTCGTTGTTCAATGACGG
>DATIPP010000052.1:0-2710 GCA_035471825.1 Gammaproteobacteria bacterium | reverse complement strand
ATACGATATAGGCATTGCCGATGATAACTCCTTGTATATTTCGATGGAATATATCAAGGACGGTGATCTCAAATCACGCATCGGAATTCCCATGGATCCTGCTGAAGCCCTGGACATCCTGCGACAGGTTGCGAGAGGTCTCAAGATTGCCCATGAACATGGCATCATTCACCGGGATGTCAAACCCGCCAACATCCTGTTTCGCGATGACCATACACCGCTGCTCACGGATTTTGGCATCGCGAAAAAACTCGATAACGACATGAGCCTGACTTCGACAGGTATTTTCCTCGGCAGCCCGAATTACGTCAGTCCTGAACAGGCTACTGGCGGCGACATTGATGGCCGTTCAGATATATACAGTCTCGGATGTATTCTTTATGAAATGCTGACCGGTGAAAAACCGTTTAAATCCGAGACGGTCTTCGATGTCGTCATGAAGCACAAAAGCGCTCCTATCCCGGTACTTCCCGATGATCTGTCACAATACCAGCCGCTGCTGGAAAAAATGATGGCCAAAATACCGCGGGACCGGTTTGCCGATGCCGGTGAATTGATTACCGCCATAGACAGACTGGTGGCCATTCAGCCTCCGGCAACACTGGACCTGGATTTTTCCATGACTGGTGACAAGGTCAGCCAGCTTTCGGGCAAATACGGTGTCAGAAAAACATTGCTGGGTCTGCTCGTCATTTCAGCACTGTTTTTCGGCAGTCTGCAATACGTGGATATTCGCCTTAAATCGGACGACATCAACCTGTCACAGGTAACAGTCAGTACAACCATCGCCGGCAACCAGGCGGCCGGAATATCAACAGCAAATTTACCTGGAATCACTAGCGGAGATACAGCAACCGGGCAGGCTTCAGATGAAGTGCTCAATGCCCTGATGTGGCTGGGCAGAAAATCGCTGGATGAATACAGGCTGACTTACCCACCGGAGGATAACGCCTACTATTACTTTTCCAGGCTGCTTGAAATAAACCCGCAGAACAGAGAAGCAAGAGCGGGCCTGATGGAAATTGCCGATCGCTATGCCATCCTTGCGGAACAATCACTGGTAAAGAACGAACACAACAAAACCGAGGCTTATATTCAAATAGGACTGAAGATTAATCCGGACAACCAGACATTGCTGAAACTGAAGAAACTGAACGAAGAAACCCGGACTGTATCATTTGCCGATTCGATGAAACGCTTCTTCGGCGGCTTATTTAATTAATATTTCCTCGCCCTGCTGGCTTGATTACTGCCCGCCCTGTTCGCCCTGGCGCCTTTCCCATTCCTGGATCAGGGCCCGCATCTGTTCTTCCTGTAAATCATCCGCCGACTGTCCGGATGTTAAACCAGTATCTTTTTTCTCGTCAGCAAGTGTTAACTCTTCTGGCATTGGGGCCGGCTCCACGGGCTGATCCATCGCTGGCGGCTCTTTTTCCGAATCCAGTTTTGCTTTCATCTCTTCTGCGGCCAGGGCTTTCTGGCGTGCTTTTTCCCGGCTCTCCTCCGCCCTGGCAATAGCCTCAAGCCTCAGCCTTGAATTCGCCTCGGCTGACAGTTCAATCCGTGTGTCATCGACAACCCTGCCTTTCTCAAAAACAATGACACGCGGACCCTCACCGGTGCGATACCAGGGTGGAGGGTTGCCTGATAAATGAGTCGTTCCGGAATTCGGATCCTGCCATTGATACATGCGTGCCTGCACTGCAGTAAGCGCAAACAGGCAGACCAGGATGATTATCAGGCGTTCTGTCATAGTAATACGGCCATCCTTTGATAAACTAGCATCAAGTATAGCATCCGCTTACAACAAGGAAATATGCAGAAGCAGGAGATATTTTGAATCTTTTTGACATTGTTGCCCTGTTGATCACTCTAACGGCAGTATTCAGTTATATCAATCACTGCTATATCCGCCTGCCCACCACGATCGGTGTGATGCTGATAAGCCTGGTGTTTTCACTGGCATTGTTTCTGCTCCGCTATCTCGGCCTTGATTTCGCACAGCAGGCGGAAAATATACTGGGGCGAATTGATTTCAACAAAACACTGATGCAGGGAATGCTCAGCTACCTGTTGTTCGCCGGAGCATTGCACGTCAACCTGGATGACCTGGCACGGCAGAAGTGGGTTATCGGCCTGCTTGCAACCGTTGGCATCCTGGTTTCAACATTCATCATTGGTATTCTGGTGTGGTTTTGCACGGGCTGGGTGAACCTGCAACTGCCATTTATCTATTGCCTGCTTTTCGGGGCGCTCATTTCCCCCACGGATCCAATAGCCGTGCTTTCAATCCTGCGATCAGTAGGTGCCCCGAAATCACTCGAACTGAAGATCACAGGTGAATCCCTGTTTAATGATGGTGTGGGTGTCGTGGTGTTTATTGTAATTGCCGGGATTGTCACGGGCGGCAGCGAAGTATCAGCTGCATCCGTTATCACGCTCTTCCTTGAAGAAGCAGTCGGTGGCGTCTTCCTGGGATTGTTACTGGGCTACATCACATACCGACTGCTGGCGCGTGTGGACAATTACCAGGTTGAAATACTGTTAACCCTTGCATTGGTGACCGGCGGTTATGCACTTGCAACCGCCATCCATGTATCCGGACCACTGGCGGTAGTGGTGGCCGGGTTGATGATAGGTAATCACGGCCGGCTGCTGGCCATGAGTGATCTTACCCGCGAACACCTGGATACCTTCTGGGAGCTGGTTG
>DATIPP010000051.1:0-4411 GCA_035471825.1 Gammaproteobacteria bacterium | reverse complement strand
AGTTTTCAGGCGGGATGAAGCAGAACAGGCAACACGATCGGTCAACAATTTTCTACGGGTCATTGAAGAAAACAAAACAACTTATGTTGCGCGCGGCGCGCATGCCAAGGGCCATGCCTGCGTAAAGGCCTGGTTTGTCGTGCACGCTTCAATCCGGGACGAACTGCAACACGGTGTATTCAGTTTGCCCGGCAGGCGTTACAAGAGCTGGATTCGTTTTTCAAACGGCCGGTCCGGCATGAAGAACAATCACGATGCGGACAGGGACGCCCATGGCATGGCGATCAAGTTGTTCGATGTTCAAGGCAATCAAACAGGCGGATTGAAAAACGGGACCGGGACGCAGGATTTCCTGATGCATGATCATCCCGTTTTTTTCGCCGCCAATGTCGAGGATTACAACCGGTTTGTCGAAAGCGAAAACAAGATCCTGTACTTTGTCTCGAACATCAACCCGTTCAAATGGCACCTGCGGGAACTGAAACACGGGCTTGAGACACTGAAACCTCCTCCGGCAAGCCCGTTACATGCCCGGTATTTCAGTAATACGGCCTACAAGCTCGGCCCGCACAATATCAAGTTCTCGGCGCGCCCCTGTTCTGAAAAAGAACATATCCCCGGCCAGGATAAATCGGACCCGGATTTTTTGCGCAAAACGATGGCAAGGGAATTGATGAATGAAAGTGCCTGTTTTGAATTTACGGTACAACTTCAAAAACCGGACAAATACATGCCGATCGAGGACCCCAGTATCGAATGGCGGGAATCGGATTCACCGTTTATTCCCGTGGCGGCAATCAATATCCCTGTCCAGGAATTCGACACATCCGAACAACAGTCATTCTGCGAAAACCTTTCATTCTCGCCCTGGAACAGCCTGGATGCCCACCGCCCCATCGGAGAGTTGAACAGGATCAGGAAGCAGGTGTATGAAGCGAGTTCCCGATACCGGCATGAAAAAAATAATACGTCAATCCCGGCCAATCCGGACTGGTAGGAATTTTCATTTAACCGGCACTCATGCTGCTTCTCGTTTGCCGGTTAATCAGTTAAAAGGCATATAGATAATATAAGTAATAAGTCATACTTCCTTCTTCTGCGCTGCCTTGACCAACGGCATCAGGATGTCCATCGGGACGGGGAACGCGATGGTCGAGTTTTTCTCGCCGGCGATCTCGGTCAGGGTCTGCAGATAACGTAACTGGATACTCTGCGGGTTCTGTGACAGGACCTTGGCCGCATCCAGCAGTTTTTGCGAGGCCTGGAGTTCGCCCTCGGCGTGGATCACCTTGGCACGCCGTTCGCGTTCAGCTTCTGCCTGCTTGGCGATGGCGCGGATCATGCTCTCGTCGAGATCGACGTGCTTGATTTCGACGTTGGCGACCTTGATGCCCCAGGCATCGGTGTGCTTGTCCAGGATCTGCTGGATGTCGTTATTCAGCTTGTCCCGCTCGGCAAGCATGTCGTCCAGTTCGTGCTGGCCGAGGACCGAACGTAGCGTGGTCTGCGCCAACTGGCTGGTGGCGTCGTGGAAATTCTCCACCTGGATGATGGCGCGTTCCGGGTCGACGACGCGAAAGTAGACCACGGCATTGACCTTCACCGAGACGTTGTCCTGTGAGATGACATCCTGGCTGGGGACGTCCATCACGATCGTCCGGAGGTCCACGCGCACGATCTGTTGCACCAGGGGGATAATAATAATGAGTCCGGGTCCCTTGACCGAGGTGAAACGGCCGAAGGTGAAGACCACGGCGCGTTGATACTCGCGCAGTACCTTGAAAATCAACGGCAGGATGACGAGTGCCGCAACAACAATGTAAATCATGGCTGTGAATGTCATTGTACTTCCTCCTCGATTGGCGCGACCTTCAATACCAGGCCGTCCAGTTCAGTGACTTTTACCTTATCGCCTTGCTTGACGGGTTGTTCGGCGAATGCCTGCCAGGTCTCGCCGTGGATATGGATGCGTCCCTTGCCGTCGAAGTCCTGCAGGGCTTCGCCGATGCTGCCGATCATTTCTTCCGAGCCGGTGACTACCGGTTTCCTGTGCGAGGAAAACACCAGCCGGACCGCGACCAGGATAAAGCCCGCGGTCACGGCGCTGACGACGATGATTAACGGTATCGCTACCTGCATGTTGCTGCCTTCCGTATCGAACAGGATCACCGATCCGACCACGAACGAGATCACCCCCCCTATTCCAAGCGCGCCGAAACTGGGCGCGAATATCTCCGCCACCATAAAAATGATCCCCAGTAAAATCAGTCCCAGCCCCGCATAGTTCACCGGCAGGACCTGCAGGGCATACAGCGCCAGCAACAGGCAGATGGCACCGGTAACGCCGGGCAATACAAAGCCGGGATTGACAAATTCAAAAAACAATCCGTAGATACCCAGTAACATTAGTATATAAGCCACGTTCGGGTTGGTGATAACCGCCAGGAGTTCGTTGCGCCAGTCAGGCTCGATCCTCTCGACGACCAGGCTCCCCGTATCGAGCGTGCGATCGATACCGTTGACGTTCACCTGCCAGCCGTCGGCTTGCTCAAGCAGGTCGTCGATATCCGTGGCGACGACATCGATGACCCCGAGTTGCAGGGCCTTGTCGGCGGAAATGCTCGAGGCCTCGCGCACCGCCTGTTCCGCCCATTCCACGTTGCGGCCGCGCATCTCCGCGAGGCTGCGGATATAGGCGATGGAATCATTCAGTACCTTCTGCTGCATGGCATCGCCCGTGGGTTTCGCCGCTTGCTTTTCCTTATCTTTTGCAGCTTTCTTGTCCTTGTCTTTCTCGCCGTTTTCCCCGTCCTTTTCTTCATCGGGCGCGACCTCTTCCGGTTCCGGCATGGTGGGCGGCTGGATATCGGGCACGCCGCCCAGTTGCACCGGGGTCGCGGCACCGAGATTGGTGCCGGGCGCCATGGCGGCGATGTGCGAGGCATACATCATGTAGGTGCCGGCGCTGGCGGCCCGCGCGCCGGAAGGCGAGACATAAACGATCACCGGCACGGGCGAGGCGATGATGTCCTGGATGATCTTGCGCATGGCGGTATCGAGTCCGCCGGGCGTGTCGAGGCGCAGGATGACGACCGCCGCGTTCCGGTCCCGGGCCTTCTCCAGGCCGCGGTGGATATAGTCCCAGGTGGCCGGGCTGATGGCATCGGCAACATTCAGGATGACGGCCGTGCGGTCCGTCCTGTTGTCCTGGGCGTTGACGAGCAGCGCCGCCCCCAGGATAACCAGCAGGAGTGAAAGACACCGGAACAGTGATTTAGTGATTCCCTGTGGGCCGTTTACCATCCGCATACCGCGTTCTTTTACCGGGTGTTTTTACCGATTATCTCAGGCATTCCGGCAGGTATAAAGCAGTGGCCTTCTCTTTTCTTACGGATTATTTATCGTTTTCCGTGCCGCCACTCCCAGGGAGGGGTTTGTTCTGTTTCCGCCAAACCCCAAATGCCACGACCGGCATCCCTGGCTTCCTGTTCGAGCCGGAAGAGGGACTCGTCCCTGGCATATTTACGGTACACCCACGCCGCGCCCTGTCGGACCATTTCGGCATTCACGTCAAGATTACCCACGTACACACGGGCGACTTTCCTGCCGTAATCATCAATTGCCTCCACTCTCGCGGTTACCTGCTTTCCATAAACCAGCCTGGATAACAACTGTTTCGAGCGTGCACTGTAGGGTTGACCATACTCCGGTGCATCAACTTGCGTCAGCCGGATTTTTATCTCTTTCTGCTTTACTAATAATGTCAAGCTGTCCCCGTCAGAAACCCTGACGACCTTGCCCCGATACTGCGTGATTGTTTCCCGGTTATCCGGCCAGGTTGCAGTCCCGGCCAGGTACAAGGAGAAGAAAACAACAAGACAAATAAAAGTGCCTCCTCTCAGCACTGTTTCCTCCTGCTTGTTATGTCTTAATTAAAATTTCGGAATGATCGGACCGGTTATCAAAGTATAGTTATTTGTGATTTACCCGGTGTGTAACTTTAAAGGGAAGGATGACAGTCAGCCGGGCGTGTTCATTTGTCTGAAAAGACGCACCACCATCACGATGATCACGATCACACCGATGACCAGGACCGCCCAGAGCAGGATGCGCTCGGAGGGAATGACGCGCCTGGGTACGAGGGCTTCCTCGCCTTTCAGGGTAACGGCTTCACCCAGCGTGGCCGCCTCGATTAGGCTGGCCTGCTGGTTATCACTCAATATCCGCATCAAGGCATCGATGGGCCGGCCCGGCGCCTCCGCGGCGGCATTGCCGTAGGCCAGGGTAAACGGCCCTTCACCGCGGGCCAGGAAATACAGGTCGTTCGCCAGCCAGGCGAATTCCAGCTTCGGCGGTTCCGGGCCGATGCCACCGTCGGTTTTGACCTCCAGTTGCCAGTAACGGTCCGTGG
>DATIPP010000050.1:0-2486 GCA_035471825.1 Gammaproteobacteria bacterium | reverse complement strand
GCATCGCGCCGTAAATTCCCGGTACCGGTCAAGGTCGTACCCAAACAGCAAACAAGGGTAAAGGAAAAACAGACATGAAAATCCTGAAGGCCATTGCATTGCTGCTGCATTACCCGGAGGGGAGTGTGATCGAACATGCCGACGAGTTGATTACACTCTTTCGCGAGGAAGACCGACTCAGCAACATGACCCGGCAAAACCTGGTGGATTTCATCAACACGCAACTGCAACGCGATTTAATCGAGCTGCAGGCGGACTACGTTGCCGTATTCGATCGCAGCCGATCACTGTCGCTGCACCTGTTCGAACATGTTCATGGCGAGTCGCGCGATCGCGGACAGGCGATGGTGCAATTGCTGGAAGTTTACCGGGAGCAGGGATTCGACATCAACGCCAACGAGTTACCGGATTATGTGCCGCTGTTCCTTGAATTCTGTTCATTACTGCCCGATGAACAGGCGCAAAACTGGCTGCTGGAAATCGAGCACCTGTTACAGGTATTGCACGGCCGCCTCGAGGAAAGGGAAAACCCGTATGCCATTTTGTTCAAGGCGTTGCTGGAACTGGGTGAACTGGAATTGGCGGACGAAACATTGCGTCACCAGATTCGATCCGAACAACCGGACGATACGCCGCAGGCCCTGGACAAGGTCTGGGCCGAGGAGCCGGTCGTTTTCGGTCCGACCGACAGTTGCCACGGGGCACGGACCAACCAGGGACAGGCCGTGCCCATCGACACCAGCGGATTGCACAGAAACCGGACGGGAGTGAACTGATCATGATGGTTTATCTCAATGAATTTTTCTTCGGGGTTTTTCCCTACATCGCCGGCACTGTTTTCCTGCTGGGCAGCCTGGTCCGGTACGACAAGAGCCAGTACACCTGGCGCACCGGCTCAAGCCAGTTGTTATCCAACACGCGAACTTTCCGTATCGGCAATTACCTGTTTCACATCGGTATCATCCTGCTGTTCTTCGGGCACTTCTTCGGTCTGTTGACTCCACCGGCCGTTTACCACGCACTGGGGCTTTCGACTTCCGCCAAGCAAGTTATGGCGATGGTACTCGGGGGAATATTCGGTCTCGTCTGCCTGGCCGGCATCCTCATACTGGTGTACCGGCGAACTACCGATGCACGCGTGCGCCGGACCGGTAGCAAGATGGACATGTTTATTCTTTATTTACTGTTTGCACAGTTGCTGACGGGGTTGTTCACCATTACCGTTTCCATGCATCACACCGACGGCTCCGTGATGTTGCAGATTACCGCCTGGGCCCAGTCTCTGGTGACGTTTCAACCGGACGCGGCCGATACCATTCTGAACATTCCCTGGCCTTACAAGATCCACATGTTCCTCGGCATGATCATGTTCCTGATCTTTCCGTTTACCCGGCTGGTGCACATCTGGAGCGTGCCTTACGGCTATATCGGCCGTGCCTACCAGATCGTCCGCCGCCGCGCGATTAACTAACCGGGTTTGCAATGAGCATTCAAATTAACCACCGCGAGATCAGTGACCGGGCGATCAATATTGAATCGGCCTGGCACCAGGAACCCGGTGCCGACCCGCGCAAGGCGCAACAGGAGGCGGCGGTGGCATTGACAGTGAGGGAATTATTACGGCAACGCGCGGAACAACTGGGCATGCAGGTAACGGACGACGAGGAAGGACTGGAAAAAACCATCGAAAGCCTGATCGATCACGAAGTGGAGGTACCGGAGGCGGACCAGGCAACATGCCAGCGCTGGTATGAGCAGAACCTGGAACAGTTCCGCACGCCGGACATCACCGAGGTTCGGCATATACTGCTCGCCGCCCCGCCGGAAATGCTGGAAGAACGCGAGGCCGCACGAAACCTCGCCGAGAAACTGATCCGCGAACTGCAACAGGATTTGCAGGCCTTTCCGAAACTCGCAAAAAAGTATTCCCGCTGCCCGTCGGCTGAAAACGGTGGCCTGCTGGGACAGGTCAGCCGGGGCGAAACCGTGGCGGAGTTTGAGGATGCCGTCATGCGTCTCGACGTTGGCCTGGCGGAAACACCGGTGAAAACCCGTTACGGATTTCACGTCGTTGAAGTATTGCAGCGTATAGAGGGTGAAAGAATCCCGTTTGAACAGGTGCACGATCGCATCGCCATGTATCTTGAGGAACTCTCCCGGCGGCGGGCATTGAGCCAGTATATCCGGGTACTTGCCGGCGAAGCCGAGATCGAGGGTATCAATCTCGACGCCGCCGAATCACCACTGATTCAATAACCGGGTAATGATGCAGTTAAACAGTTTTGATGACCTGATCGCCGCCGGGCTGAAAGAACCGGATCCGCAATTGCTGTTACTGGTACTGCTGCGGGCCGTACCGGACAGCGTGGAAGAAAACCTGAACAGGGACGGTGACAGTGAAGGCAGCGGCACACTGATGCCGGTCATGGCCACGGACCTGGCACTCACCGGTGAAGTGCGGTTGGAAAGCATTGTCGAGGAGGCCG
>DATIPP010000049.1:0-2798 GCA_035471825.1 Gammaproteobacteria bacterium | reverse complement strand
GTCGCAACCGGTGACAATCGCAATGATGTGCAGCGGCCTGGCCGTAGTGGTCGGCTGGCGATATCTTGAATGGCAGAATCATATCTACGAGGGCATGCCGGGAATATTGACGGGTTTGCTGGTTTATGCGGTATGTTCGATTGTTAAAATAAAAGTTTCAGGGCCGGTAAAATACGGCGAGGAATCCTGAATAACATATACAGGATATTGAGCATAGATAGATGTTTCCTGATATTATTGTTTTTCTATGTAGCAGGGGAGACAGGATTGGTGGAAACTTTAATTAGCCAGCTTTGTAAAGAAGTCAAATCCGTCGGCAGGGATACAAATGCCCAGGAATTAATCGATACGATATCCTGGGACAAGATAAGCTGCGTCGTTGTTTATGACGAGGATAAGCAGGTTATAGGAGTGATAACCGAGAAGGACATGGTTTTCGCTGAGTCATTGGGTATCAAGAAGAGAGATATCAAGTCCTGGCAGATTTGCAGCAGGGATATTATTAATATTGGACCGGAAGACACGATCCTGGGTGCAGCAACTTTAATGATTGAAAACAAGGTCCACCATGTGCTGGTCATGACGGGGGACTATGTAGAAGGCGTTGTCACCTCACTGGATATTTTGAAGGAAATGCTGGAATCCAGGTAGATTCCCGCGATTTATCAGTCAAACAGTCCTTTCAGTCCCTCGGTGATGGATTTGCCGGTTTCCTTCACTTTATCAACGGCCTTCTCGGTTACAGATGTTTCTTCCGCGCCGGCTTTGGAATCATCAGTCTGTTCCTGAGCTGTTTTTATACCCAGCGCGACGTCGCACGGATTACTTTTCCCCTGTGACTTTTTTAACAGCCCCTCCGCCAGTAAGGAGACTCCACCCGTTGCCACCGCCGCACCAACCGATGCCGCCGTCCTGAACGCTGCAACGGTATCCGGAACAGCTTTCGGTTCGGCAAGCGTGCCGCCGATTCTGACCAGTTCAGCGAGACTTCCCGGGCTGATCCCCAGTCCTTCGCGCGCCCGTGGCTTGACCCCGATATTCAGCTCCTCCGTTTTCAGGTTGATAATCCCGCTGCCGACTACGCTCATTCTTTTGGTTAAAAGGGCGATATTTTTATCACTTTTTGCGATACCGTCCTCGATTTTCATGTTGACAACACCGCACTCGATTTTCCTCCCGCTGTCTGTAGATGAAGAAGGATTGAGTGTGTTTAAGGTGGAGGCGATCAAATCCGAATCGAGGATGCTGAATTTATTGCTTTTGATTTCACCTTCTCTGACTTTAACCAGCAAATGCCCGTTCAGTCCGGCCATAATATCTGCAATACTTTTGCCGGAACCATTACCCTTGAATGAAATATCGGTGCTTGCACCGGATATCTTGTCCTGCATGTCGGGAAGCCGCGAAGGCTGGAAATTTTTGATATCGAGCGTCGTGTTGAATATCCCGCTCTTGCCACTGGATGCATTCAGATCCAGGTTCAATGAATAAGTGCCACCGGCCACGTCGGCATTAACCGGTGATAATTTCAGGTGGCCTTTTTCAAGGTTTAGCCGGATATCGACCTTTGACAGCACCAGGTCTTCCGTTTTTACCTGTGCTGCCTGGATATCGAGATCTGCATCAACAGATTTCAGTATGTCGAAAGGCAAGGGATCCGAGGAAAAGACTTTCCCGGTTTTTTCCCTTTCTTCCTTCTCCCGCTTCTTGTCACCTGTAAACGGTGTCAGGTCTATCATGTCAGATGTCAGGTTTGCCGTCAGGGCAGGGCGCTCACCGGTCATGTTCAATGTCGCGCTACCTTTAAGATCCGTGTTACCGGCCTGTAAAAAAAGTTCACTGAGCCTGAAGGTATTTTCTTTATCCGTCAGGCGTGTCGTCAGTTTGACCGGGCTAATAGAAGGCAGCGCCATTCCCGTGGCTTCACCCAGGGGCGTCAGGGAATCAGCTTCAAACGTTATAACCAAGTCCAGGCCCTGGATTTCTTTCGGGTTGTTAATGCTGCCGTCAACATTCAGTTCAGTTTCCGCCACCTCGGCACGGGCGGCCTTGATGAAATATATACCGTCTTTTTCCGAGAGATGTCCCGCTAATTTGACCGGCCCGACTTTAGGTAATTCTTTCCCGGTGATTTTTTCAAAATCTGACAGTGAATCACTGTGAAAAGCCATGTCGACATCCATGCCTTTTAAATCCCTGGGCTTTTCCACGTGACCCTTGAGGGTCAGTTCGGCCTGTCCAATGTTCGCGGTAATATCCAGCGGGAATTCCTCGTTGCTGGTATAAGCGCCGAGAGAACCAAGCGTGCCGTCAATCCGGACCGGGATTTCGTCATAGACCGCCTGTAATAAAAGATCCATGGAATCGGTAAATCCGCCGGTTTCCGCTCTAAACTCATCGATATTGACCCGGGTCATTTTGCCGGTTTGTGCATTGTTATAGCTGATCCTGGCATTACTGATTTGGACTTCATCGATGCTCAGCTCCGGTGACGTCTCCGCACCGGTTTTTTCAGGTTTTTTCCCTGCTTTTTCTCCTGACGTAAATACCCAGTTGCCTTTTCCCTCGGTATTCGTTTCCAGCAGGATGTCAGCGGAGTCCAGTATAACTTCGGTAATGGTGATATTCCCGGCGAGGAGGGCGGGCAGGGATACCCGTGCCTTGAAATGATCGACTTTCAACATTGTCGGTTGCGAACCCCAGTCCGCATTTCCCAGTGTCACGCCATCGACGACCAGGGTCGGTATCAGGGAAAGCCCCAGTTGCAGTTCGCCGGCGATACCAAAATCGCGCCCGGT
>DATIPP010000048.1:0-6028 GCA_035471825.1 Gammaproteobacteria bacterium | reverse complement strand
ATGTACGCCGCCGGACACGGGGTGCCACGGGATCTGGAGGAATCCAGACGCTGGTTCAGCAAGGCGGCACGTTACGGCCGGCCCGATGCCCAATACAAGCTCGGTCTTATTTATGCCAGGGGGCTCGGTGTAGAAAAGAATCCCAGGCGCGCCATCAACTGGTTTGGCAAATCGGCCAAGCAGGGCTACGGCCCGGCCCAGTTCCAGGTAGGACTGATGTACCAGCAGGGAGAAGGGGTCACGCAAAGCAATATCAAGGCCTATGCCTGGTTGCATAACGCTGCCGTAAAAGGTGTTCCGGAGGCACAACCTCTCCTGGACGAAATTGCCGGCACGCTTTCCGCTGACGAGCTCAACGAAGCAACCAAGCTATCAGCCGACTACCGGCGCCGCTTTCGTGACCGTCGCTGAATATTTACCAGTCCACCTGATGAGATTGCCTTAACCCGTTCTTTAGCCTACTATTTCTATCATACACCGCAGGAGGACGGTATATGGCAGACAATGACAGTCACAGGCCTAGATCAAAACGCCTGGGTGATTATCTCGTCGTTTCCAAAGGCGCCATCAACAGTGCCATCGAGCAACAAATCAATGCTTTCACCCGCGGAGAAGAAGTCGGAAAACTCGGTGAAACACTGCTGAAAAGCGGAATCATCACCCAGGAAGATCTCGATTCCAGCCTGCGCCGGCAACGCATGGAAAGGCTGGAGCGCTGCCCGGTTTTTTCTTCCATGACCAAAACCGATCTTTACGCGCTTAGTAAGCATTTTACCGAGTTCAGCGTTGCACCCGGTGAAACATTTATCATGCAGGGGGAAGATGATCCGTCCCTGTTTGTCATCGCCTCGGGGCGCGTCGAGGTCTATCGCATCGATAACGCTGGAAACGAGACCCAAATTGCGGAAGTGGGCGAAGCAGAACCGATCGGCGAGATGGGATATTTCACAGGAGAACCTCGAGCGGCGTGTGTCAGGGCCATTGAACCCACCCAGTTATTGCGCGCGGAGTATGACGACCTGACCCACTATTTCGAAAACGTGCCCCGCGTGGCGCTGGCTTTTACCAAGGTCGTGGAAGAACGGCAACGGGAACTGGAAGCAATCACCAGCGAGAAGTAGTCCGTTTTTTCATTTCAACAACCGGGGAGAACCTCTTTTATGCAATGCACAAATGTTGTGCATTCTTTCCGGATATATATAATCAATTGTGTAAGGATTCCTGCAAAGAATTTGATACTTTAAGTGCACTAGATAAGTTATTGATTATAATAATAAATCTATATTGCCCATCTCCAGCATTTTTCTGTTTTTAATATATTGATAATTATCAGTAGGTTATAATTTATTTGCAAGTTGCATATTTAATAGTTTACTTGAAGTATCTTGTATAACTTGGTTAATATAAGCATAGTTCTTTATTACTATTGGGGCAATTCCTGGCAGTAGTAGTGCTATAAATAACGATTAGCTGTCCTGGACAGTAAAATAAAAATACCCGAAATGGGTATTAATACTCATAAAAATACAAAGATTTTTGCTATTTTCAGTTGTTGCACTGCTGATTGCCGACTGAAGTAGCGCTTTTTTCTTTCTCTATCGGAAGGGTTGTACGATGCAAGATATCGAGTTTTGTAAAGAGCTTCTCAAGCTTGATGATGCCTGGTCGATCACCGAGATTGAGATTGATAAACCGTCAAACCGTCTCGACATCACCATCCGGTTTGGTAAACAAAAAAAGAAATCATTCTTCAGTCGCGGCAGTGACGATAGCGACCAGGAACTGATTACACTGCGGCACCTGCCGGTGGCGGAGATGCGGACCTACCTGCATGTTCCCAAACCGGGGAGTGTCGAATCCGGCAAGATCTGGGCAACGGCGGGCTCTCCTTTCACAAAGGAAATGGAAGAGCATATCGTCCAGACACTGAACAGTTGCCGCTCCAACCTGGTTGCCGCGAAATTACTCGGAATCACCGCCGCCGAGGCGCGCGAAATCAGTGAACGCACCGGCGCCGGCAGCGAACCGGAACCGCAGGCGGGCATCCCGGCTGCTGCCGGGCCGGCCCCGGCAGCCATGGAAATGGAAACGGTATCCACCCGTTCATTTGACCTGGAAACCAGCACTACCGAATTGCCGGTGGAAACAGATGAATGCTGGCAACGGTTAATCAACGGAGAAATCCCGATCCAGTCCGGCGTGGTGGGTCTGCAAATGTTATTGCAACGTGTACGCCAGCAGATTGCCAATAACCCGTCCGAAGTCACAAGACTGTCGTCGGCACGCCTGTTACGACAGTATTTTGTCAAGAACGCCCACTTGCACCCGGCCGAAATCGGCCAGTTGAGCGGTGCCCCGGTGATGGACCTCGCGGCACCGGCAGAACAGGCATCCGGGGATGGAATACCCGCCGAGTCCGCACCTGTCTGGAATGCATTGATCAATGGTGAGAAACGGATCCTGACCGGCGAGGTCGGCCTGCAGATGATGCTGGAACGCGTCCGACTGTCGGTAGAACGCAATCCTTCCGAATCGGCCCGTACCGCGGGCATCCGGATATTGCGCGAGTATTTCCAGAAACACAAACACCGGCTTGCCAGCGAAATCGAACAGATTGGCGGCCAGGCCCGCCGGCCGGTGCCCCCCACGCCAATCGACGCTGCCGCCCCGGCAACGGGTGTACCGGCAGAGAACCAGCCGGCCTGGACCAGCCTGATCAACGGCGAGATCCGGATCGACACGAATGCCGTCGGGTTACAGATGATGCTGGAGCGTGTCCGGTTGTCGGTAGAACGAAATCCATCCGAAGATTCAAAACGGGCCGGTATCAAGTTACTCCGGCAGTTTTTCCTGAAACACCAGGAGCGGCTGCAAGACGAGATCCGGCAACTCAATGGCGGCACCACTGCCTCGGCCACGGTCGCACCGGCGGCAGCGCCGGCATCCCAGGTGACGGTCCCGTCGGAGCAACATGAAAACTGGCAGGCACTGGTTAATGGTGAACTGCGCATTGACACGGACAACGTGGCACTGCAAATGATGCTGGAGCGCGTCCGCCTCTCGGTCGAGCGCAACCCCACGGAATCAACGCGGCGTGCCGGAATCCGCATCCTCCGGCAATTCTTTCTCAAGCATCGTGCCCGGCTTCAAAACGAGATCCTGCAACTCGGCGGAACGGCAGCCGCCCCGTCCGCGGCGGTTGCACAGACGGCGGGTACCGATACCGCCCCGAGAGAAATTACCGTCCCACCGGAATCACATCCGAGCTGGCAGCGCCTCATTAACGGTGAACTCGAAATCAAGACCGACATCGTGGCACTCAAAATGATGCTGGAACGAATACGAATTTCGATTGGCAATAATCCAACCGATGCATCGAGGCTGGCAGGCGCACGGATACTGAGACAGTATTTCCTCAAACACCAAAATAAACACCGAGCAGAAATAGACCAACTTCTGGCAGCATAGGAGAAACAATAATGTCAACAACAGATATAAATACCCGGCTTGTTTCAGTTGATGAAGCCAAGGCCGCCATCGAAAACGGCAGGGTTTTATGGCTTGCCGGTGATGAGAATCTCCTGAAACAACTTCCCAAGGGTCGCTGGATTGGTGGCTCCATCCCCTACTTCATGGGCACTGAAGGTGGTGAAACCACGCGTGACAAAATCTATGTTGCCGAACTGGATCCGGCCCTGGCACGCAGGATACAGGTCAAGTTCTACAATACTGCCACAATCAAGAACATCGCCAAGGATGCCCCCGATGATGGTTTTACCATATTGCTGATACCGGCCCTGACGGATATTCATCTCGATTACGCACACTATTCACCGGAATACGAAGATATGTTCATCAAGCCCGTGGCCGGCTGGGTTACCGGCATCCATCTGGATGATCTGGGCTCGATAAAACCGATAGTGATTAACGGTGGTACCGGCGAAGTATCGGACGACAAGGCGGTTGCCATGCATGTCACGCTCGCACCGGGCAAGGTGGCCAATATCGGTATCGTGAACATCCTGAAACAGGGCGACGGCGATACGCTGGAATTTCCGGAAACCGGCTTCTCCGCCTCCACCGTGCTGGTCAACGGCATGGAGCAGAATTTCGCGGATTACGTCCTGGAAAACAACGTTGATACGCGTTTCCCACTGGTCGCCGATTATTCCGGCGCCATGATCAACGTTTCTTTCCAGGGAGTGGACGAGGAAAACAAAACCGTATCCTTCTATGCGCCCGTATTCAGTGGCGTGGAATACAAGCTGGCATCACCGGTGGACGATTACGTCAGCGAATTCCAGGCAGCTGTGCCCAACGTGAACAACGTGACGTTTTCCTGTAACTGTGTCCTGAATTATGTCCACTCGGAACTGGAAGGCAAAAAAACGGGGAATTTTCGCGGACCCATGACATTCGGCGAGATTGCCTATCAATTATTGAACCAGACCATGGTGTACCTGACCGTGGAAGATGCCTGATGCTCGGTAGTGAGCGGGAAGTAACATTACATGACCAGTACTGAACCAATTACAGTTGCACTGATCGGTATCCCTTCGATCGAGGAACGACGGCTAAAGGCTGCATTTGAGCATTCCCTTTCCCGCAATATATCCTACAAGGAAATTAAACTGCAGGAAGACCCGGCTATTTTGATGGTCAATGCCGATGAACCGACCTCACTGATTAAATGGCAGTCCTACCGGGACCGCTTGCAAAAAGAAGAACCTTATTCCGTGATGGTCTCCAAGGACAGGGAATTCAATACCCGTCATTACCAGGTACGCAGGCCACTTATTGCCTCCCGTGTTATCAGCGTTCTGGACCGGGTCGCCACAAATGTCCTCAAGATTGCCGAGGAAGTCGCGATTACCGCGAATGCCGGCGCCACCGGCACGCAAAGCTCGACCAAAAACGAATACAGCGCACTGGTAGTCGACGACAGTCTGCCGGTGCGCATACAAATGGACCAGGCATTAAAGCCCTTCGCCTCGAAAATTGATTTTGCCGAAACCGGTGAAGAGGCTTTCAACCTGATCAATGACAATAATTACAACATCATCTTTCTGGATGTTGTCCTGCCGGGGATAGATGGATATGAAATCTGCAAGACTATCAAGGAAGGCAAGGCAAAAGATATCCCCGTGATTATGCTGACGGGTAATTCCTCTTCAGCCGATCGCATAAAGGGTAAACTGGCAGGCTGTGACACTTACCTGATCAAACCGGTCAACCAACTGGTATTCCAGGAAGTGATTAATCAATATCTCAGTGGCTCAACCCTTTTGAAAAGTACGGCAGGCTGACATCTCAATGTTTTGTGGAGGAGAAAATGGCGATAAACAAGATACTTATCGTTGATGATTCACCAACGGACCTTTCCAACCTGGAAAATATTCTCAAAAGTTCCGGTTGCTCGATTATTACGGCGGAAAACGGAAAAGACGCCATAGCCATGGCCAAGTCCGAAAAGCCCGACATTATCTTCATGGATATTGTCATGGATGAAGTAGACGGTTACGAGGCGACCAGGACGATTACCAGTGACAGTGTCACCAAGTCCATCCCGGTCATTTTCGTAAGTAGCAAAAAGCAGAAGGCCGACAGGGTATGGGCAAAAATGCAGGGGGCGAAAGACCTGATATCCAAGCCCTACACTGCCGAGCAAATCCTTGATCAATTGAAGCATTACGGCTAGACGTCATTCTGACTGTCATGTCAGAGGAAACCGGCAAATCAAATCCAAACTGGCTTGGTCTGGCACCAAACCTGGAACATTTCGATCCGTTTGAGGGGCTCTCGGAACGCGTTTCAGAAGAAGAACTGAAACATATCCGTTACGGTTTCCGGATCGCCGGGCAGAATCTTTTGTTCGAAAAAACGGTCCCCTGCGAGGCCATTCAGAATTCCCTCATCTATCCCGTACCCAATACACCGGTCTGGCTTTCCGGACTGATCAACCTGCGTGGAAACCTGATACCGGTTATTGACCTTTCCAGCCTGATTTCCGCTCAAAACGGCGACAGTC
>DATIPP010000047.1:0-3949 GCA_035471825.1 Gammaproteobacteria bacterium | reverse complement strand
GTACTCGACGTGCTGCTGGAAGATATCCGCGAAGAGGACGAAAAGACCTATTCGGCGCCTTTTGCGACCCGGTCTTTTTCCAAGGAGGTGATCGAGTTACCGGACGGCAGGGAAGTGCGCGATTATCCTCGCCTGGAATATGGCGGCCGGCATCTTGAAAATCCCGGGGAAGAACACCTGGTGGATATCCTGGTAAAAACAGTCACGGGCTTGTTTTTTGGCGCCATCATTTGGCTGTTGCTGGCAATGCTGATCGTTTATGCAATTGCGAAAAAAACGTCCTCGGATTTCAATACCGTGTTACAGAAGATCTGTTCAAAGAACACGATGATTCCGTGGCATGTCGTGCTGGCAACACTGGCAGTGCTGGTGATCCTGTTTGTCACAGTTGCATATCTCGCCAATTATTATCACGTGCTGGGAACTGACAAGGTAGGGCAGGACGTGCTGTACCAGTCACTGAAAAGTGTCCGGACCGGGCTTCTCATTGGCACGTTGACCACGCTGGTCATGCTGCCGTTTGCCCTTGCGCTCGGTATCATGGCCGGTTACTTTCGCGGCTGGGTGGATGATGTCATCCAGTATCTCTATACCACGCTGAATTCCATTCCGGGTGTCCTGTTGATTGCGGCGGCGATTCTCATGCTGGATGTCTACATCTCCAATAACGAGGCGAGTTTTACCAGTATCGAACAACGAGCTGACCTGCGCCTGCTTTTTCTTTGCATGATCCTGGGCATCATGAGCTGGACCGGCCTGTGTCGCCTGTTGCGTGGCGAAGCATTGAAACTCAACAGCATCGATTACGTGCTGGCCGCCCGGGCGTTTGGCGTGAGTCACTTCCGGATCATGCTGCGACACCTGTTACCCAATGTCATGCATATCGTCATGATTACAATCGTGATAGATTTCAGCGGTCTTGTGTTGGCCGAAGCAGTGCTGGCCTATATCAATATCGGCGTCGATCCCAGCATGTCGAGCTGGGGGAACATGATTAACAGCGCACGGCTGGAGATGGCACGCGATCCGGTAGTCTGGTGGTCGCTGGCCGCGGCATTTATCTTCATGCTTGGACTCGTCCTGCCAGCAAACCTGTTTGCCGATGCGGTACGGGATGCCTTTGATCCGCGTATCCGCTCGATACCGGCCTGATTGTACCGGTCAATGGAACGGGCAAGTAACAAAAACCGGGACCTGTTTCGACTATGTTAGGATCAATCATTATTAGATATGCAATAAATACATGGCAGAACTACTTGAAGTAAACAATCTACGTGTTGGTTTCGGCAGTGGCGACAGGATCGAACCGGCCGTTGATGGCATTAATTTCAGCATTCGCCAGGGCGAGACCTTTGTCCTGCTGGGCGAGTCGGGCTGCGGCAAGTCGGTGTCGGCACTCTCGATCATGCGTCTTTTGCCGCCGGCAGGCCGCATCATGGCTGGCAGTGTCCTGTTACATAACAGGAACCTGTTTGATCTGCCGGAAGCAGCGATGCGCGATGTGCGGGGCGGAAAGATCGCCATGATCTTCCAGGAACCCCAGAGTTCACTGAACCCGGTACTGAGCGCCGGCCAACAGATCGGTGAGACGCTGAAACGTCACAAGGGTCTCAAGGGTAAGCAGCAAAGAGAGCGGGCGATAGAAGTATTGCACGAGGTTGGCATACCGGAGCCGGAACGGCGTATAGACGAGTACCCGCACCAGTTTTCCGGCGGAATGAAACAACGCATCATGATCGCTATGGCACTCGCGGGCGAACCGGAGTTGTTGATTGCTGATGAGCCGACTACTGCGCTGGATGTCACCATTCAGGCCCAGATACTGAAATTGATGAAACGACTCCAGGAAGAGACCGGCATGGCGATCCTTTTTATTACCCATGATCTCGGTGTGACGTCGGAGATCGCGGATCACGTGTCAGTCATGTACAGGGGCAAAATCGTCGAAACCAACAAGCGCGACGCTTTTTTCAGGGCTCCCCAACATGATTATTCAAAACACCTGTTTGAGATGGTGCCGAGCAGGGCAAAGCGGGAGAGGGACGCAGCAGAAACTAAGGCTGCACCGGCGGCCGATGCAACATTGCTCCAGGTCGATGATTTGAAGGTGTATTACCCGATACGCAAGGGCCTGTTCAAACGTGTTGTAGGCTACGTCAAGGCGGTGGATGACGTTTCCGTCGGGATAAGCCGCGGGAAAACCGTGGCGCTGGTGGGCGAGTCAGGCTGTGGAAAGACCACGATGGGCAAGGGAATCCTGCAATTAATCCGGCCAACCGACGGTTCGGTAATGTTTGACGGCGAGGAGTTGACGCAGCTTGCCAGCAAGACCATGCAACATCGCCGTTCCGATATCCAGATTGTTTTCCAGGATCCCTATTCTTCAATGAACCCGCGAATGATGGTGGCCGATATCATCATGGAAGGAATGGATGCCCAGGGTATAGGAAAAAACCGCGCGGAACGCCTGCAACGGGTGGATGAATTGTTGCAACAGGTTGGCTTGTTGCCTGAACATAAAAACCGTTACCCGCATGAATTCTCGGGCGGGCAGCGTCAACGTATCTGTATTGCCCGTGCACTGGCCGTGGACCCGAAGCTGATTGTTTGCGATGAGCCTACCAGTGCCCTGGACGTGTCGGTGCAGGCTCAAATCCTGGAGTTGTTAATCCGGTTGCAGCGCGAACTTGGGCTGGCCTACCTGTTTATCACGCATAACATCAGCGTGGTCGAATACATCGCGCATTTTGTTGCCGTGATGTACGAGGGCAAGATCGTGGAGCAAGGGTCTGTGGAAGATGTGCTTTATAATCCGCAACATCCCTATACACAGAAATTGCTCTCTGCCGTGCCCCGCATAAGAACGGCAACAGCTTAACCAGTGATCTCGTAAGGCAGTTTCAAGCGATGAAAGAGGATGTATCCATTGTTGTCCGCGCGACCGGTTACGCTGCGGAGAAACACCGCGGGCAGACACGCAAAGACGCTGCCGGCACGCCTTACATCAATCATCCAATCGCGTTGACAGAACTGCTGGTCAATGTCGGGAAGATAACTGATCAGAATGTACTCGCCGCGGCTCTGTTGCACGATACAGTGGAGGATACCGACGCCACGCTCGAGGAAATCGAGGAAAATTTCGGGGCAGCTATCTGCGGGATTGTTCGCGAAGTGACTGACGATAAATCATTGACCAGCCCGGAAAGGAAACGTCTGCAAATAGTAAACGCCGGTAAAATCAGTTACGAGGCGAGGCTGGTCAAGCTGGCCGACAAGATCAGTAACCTCCAGGACATGCTTGCAAGACCGCCGGTAAAATGGAGTCCGCAGCGCAAGCAGGAATATTTCGAGTGGGCTAAGGCGGTTATCGATAACCTGCGAGGAACGAATGCCGCGCTGGAGAAATTATTCGACGAAACTTACGCCAATAAACCCTGAACTTGTCCCGGTTTTATCAGTGCAATGCTATAGCCCAAGCAGGCCAATCACGCCGACAGCGATCAGGTAAATCGCGATGATATAATTCAACAGCTTCGGTTGAAGTAAAATGAGGATACCGGCTATTAGCGATATCAGCGGAACGAGTTCAAGTTGTACAGTCAATTCAATTTCCTCGCGTTATGATGATTATTCAAGGTTTTCGTATCAGGTAGTGGACAGTAACAGGGTATTGGTTCACGGTTATTAACTCCTGACGGGCTCACGCATGGTGACCAGTTCCTCGGCCGCGGTAGGGTGGATGCCGATAGTGGCATCAAAATCGGCCTTGGTAGCCCCGGCTTTCATGGCGATTGCAACACCCTGTATGATCTCGCCTGCATCCGGGCCAATCATATGGACCCCGATAACCCGGTCGCTTTTACTATCCACGAGTATCTTCATGAAGGTTTTTTCTTCAATGTCGGTCAGGCTGAGTTTCATCGGCTTGAACGTGGACGTGTAAACAACG
>DATIPP010000046.1:0-6034 GCA_035471825.1 Gammaproteobacteria bacterium | reverse complement strand
TGCAACGGTGGTGACCATGGGCATTATCGCCCTGCCTACCATGTTGAAACATGCCTATTCGCCGCAACTGGCAAGCGGAACCATTGCCGCATCGGGGACACTGGGACAGATCATCCCGCCCAGCATTATCCTCATCCTGCTGGGAGACGTGATGGGGGTACCGGTCGGGCGACTGTTTATCGGCGCCGTCGTGCCGGGACTCGTGCTGGTCTTCCTGTTCTGTATATACATCGGTGCACTGGCATGGCGACGGCCAAAGGTGGCACCGGCATTGAAGTCCGATGTCGAGGGACACATGTTTTTCCGGGTCCTGTTTTCCATGTTACCGCCGCTTGTCCTGGTGGTTGCCGTCCTGGGCTCGATCTTTTTCGGTATCGCCTCCCCCACGGAATCCGCCGCAGTCGGTGCCATCGGCGCCATGTTGCTGGCCGCCGCGCACAAAAAACTGAATCTCGAAAACCTCCGCGCGGCGATGCAACTGACCACGCGGCTCACCAGCATGGTGTTTTTGATCCTGATTGGCGCAACGGCATTCGGACTGGTGTTCCGCGGAATGGGCGGGGATCAACTGGTTCTTGACGCAATGACCGGCCTGCCCGGTGGTGTGTGGGGGTTTTTACTGGTCAGCATGCTGCTGATCTTTGTTCTCGGGTTCTTCCTGGATTTCCTTCAGATCTGTTTTATTGTCGTACCGATTCTTTCACCCATCGCCCAGCATCTCGGTGTTGACCTGCTCTGGTTTGCCATTTTGATCGCCATCAACCTGCAAACTTCGTTCCTGACACCGCCATTCGGTTTTTCGCTATTTTACCTCAAGGCCATTGCACCGAAACAGATTCGTATCGAACACATCTACCGCGGGATTATTCCATTCGTACTGTTACAACTCATTACTATCGCGGCACTTGCCATCTGGCCCCAGGTCGTACTCTGGTTACCTGACCTGATGGACCGGATGCATGGACTGTAAAACAGTTACAAGTTAAAAGTGACAAGGGTTGTTAGTCAGTAGTCCTTTGTCATTGCAGGTCCTTACAGCGAGAACCAACAACAAACAACTAACCCTTTCTGAACATCTCGATAATTGATTTTGTTTCCGGTCGGATGCCGCGCCAGATCAGGAATGATTCTGCAGCCTGTTCAACCAGCATACCGATTCCGTCCAGTGCCTTGCCGGCACTCCTGGATTTGGCCCAGGCAACGAAGGCAGTGTCTTCCTGTGAATACATCATGTCATAACAACAGGCATTATCCTGCAGCAGATCATCGGGGATGGGCGGGATTTCGCCCTGCAAACTTGCCGAGGTGGCGTTGATTACCAACGGGAAGGTTTGCCCGGCCAGTTCATTAAAGCCGCAGGCAGTAATATTGCCCCGCTCGGAGAACCGTTTTGCCAGGTCTTCGGCCCGTAACACGGTGCGGTTCGCTATTACCAGCCGCCCTGGAGATTCATCCATGATGGGATCGATGATACCGCTTGCGGCACCACCCGCGCCAAGGATTAGAATGTCACTGCCGGTCAATTTGCAACCATGGTTTACGGTCAGGTCACGCACGAGACCGGCACCGTCGGTATTGTGGCCGGAGATACTGCCGTCTTCCTCGATACGGATGGTATTAACGGCATGCGCGCGTTCTGCCCGTTCACTCCGGGTGTCCGATGCATGCCAGGCATCTTCCTTGAACGGCAATGTGATGTTCATGCCCTTGCCTCCCTGCCGGCGGAATTCATCCAGTGCCGCGGCAAAACCGTCCAATTCCACATAAATGGCCTGGTAATACATGGACTGGCCGGTTTGTTCGGAAAAGAGGGTTTGTATTTGCGGCGAAAGACTGTGGGCAACGGGATTGCCCATCACGCAATAATTATCGACTGCCGGATCGAGGTGGAAACTCAGCGCCATCTCAGTCCTCCGCAGGACCAGGCCAAACCGGATAGATGATCAGGCGGCCTCGCCGCCGCGTGCCACCAGGCCGTCTTTCAGGCAGGATGCCTTGATACCGCGTTCGCTCAGCAGAAATGCACCGGCGGAACTGCGCCTGCCGGTATCACAATAAAGAATGTATTGTTTTGACGGATCCAGTTTTTCGGCTTTCATGCGCAACATGAAAAGCGGAATGTTGATACTGCCTTCAATACCGTTGTTCTTGTATTCACTTTCCAGGCGTACATCCACCCATACAGCACCGTTCCTGACCATTTCCTCGGCCTCTTCATTGGTTACCCAGCTCAGCATGGGCTCTTTCAACAGGGAATTGAAATCGTCCTTGGACAGGCGCATGAGTGAACCGTCCGTTTCCATAATAATGTTGGCATTGCGTTTCGCGTCGGACAACAGCGCCTCTTCGCCAAAAGCATCACCGTCTTTAAGCGTGGCGAGCGTCAACTCGGTATTGGACTTGGATGTCCGCGTGACCTTGCACTTGCCGTGCTTGATGATGTAGTAGTAATCGCCCTCGTCACCCTGCTTGATAATCGTTTGCCCCGCCTTGACCGGCACTTCCTGGATACGCATGAACATGGCCTGGATGTTGGCTGGAGGGACTTGAAGAAACGCACGCGACTGCAGGATGCGGGTCATCCAGTCGCCACCTTCGTCCCCGTTTTCATAGTGATCTTCCTCAACCTGGATCTCACCGACCTCGATGCCGGACAACTGGTCCCAGGTCAGCAGTATATCGAGCAGGTCACTGTCGATACGCGTTATTTTTGCAACCTTCTTTGCTGTGGCGGTATGTTTCCTCGGTTGTTGATTCGCCAGCGGATGTTTCGCCTCCGGGGTCCCCGCTGCAACCGTGGTCTGTTCGCCGCTGTCCGATGTCAGCGTGACCTCGCCCTCGAGCACATATATGGCCTGTTTGTCGGTATCGCCCTGCTTGAAAATCGGCTTGCCTGCAGGGATCACCTCGACATAAGTCTTTCCGGCCAGTTCCTGGAAATTTTCCGCATTAAGTGCGCTGGGAGGAACGAGAGTCTTGAGTATTGCTTTATCGACGAGTTCTGCCATCTGAATGTTATCTGCGGGTTATTGTAATTTATGCTAAATCAGCTATTTGAATGATTATTGTATTATTGCACCGCGTATAATGAAACACGGATATTCTCACTGGTGCCCTTCCCCGATGCGAATCGCTCACCGCGAAAAATGCGGGAGTAAAAAAAACGGGCGCCTCGGCGCCCGTCTTGTTGCCAATAGATCTAAGGGCAGCTAGAGATTGTACCCGCGCTCATTATGGAGTGCCAGATCAAGACCTTCCGTCTCGATTTCGGTGTCCACACGCAGCCCGATAACCACATCTATAAGCTTGAGAAGGACAAAACTGATGACACCGCACCAGACAATGGTTGCTACCACCCCGATTAACTGGGTCACGAACTGGGAGCCAATTGATGTCTCCATCCCCAGTCCACCCAGGGAACCGGCCGCGAACACGGCGGTCAGTAGCGTGCCCAGCGCACCGCCCACACCGTGGACCGGGAATACGTCCAGCGAATCGTCAATATGCAGGACGTTTTTCATGTACTGGGTGGCGGTGTAACAGAGGCCACCGGCACTGATCCCGATAACCAGGCCACCTACCGGGCCGACAAACCCGGAGGCCGGAGTAATGGTCCCGAGCCCGGCGACCATGCCGGTTACGATACCGAGTACTGTCGGTTTGCCGGTACGCACCCATTCACAGATCATCCAGGTAAGCGACCCGGCGGCTGCGGAGATATGCGTGACGACCATGGCCATTCCGGCATTACCGTTTGCCGCCAGGGCACTGCCGGCATTGAACCCGAACCATCCGACCCAGAGCATGGAGGCACCGGCCACGGTAATGGTCATATTATGCGGTCGTAAGACGGGACCCGGAAAACCGTCCCGCTTGCCCAGGACAACTGCTGCAACCACCGCGGCCACACCGGCATTGATATGTACAACGGATCCGCCGGCAAAATCCATAAATCCGAGGTCCGACAGCCAGCCACCACCCCAGACCCAGTGCGTCACCGGTGCATAGACCAGGATCAGCCAGAGAGCACTGAACCAGAGCACTGCGGAGAATTTCATGCGTTCGGCAAATCCACCGACGATGAGGGCGGGGGTGATAATGGCGAAGGTCATCTGGAACATGAAGAAAACGGTCTCGGGAATATCAGTATTCGGGGCAATACTCTCAAGCGTAATCCCATCCATGAACAACTTGCCGCTACCGACCAGTTTGTTCATGCCGCCGCCTTCACCAAATGCAAGGCCGTAGACAAAGATCATCCAGAGGATGGAAACCATGCAGGCAATAGCAAAACATTGCATCAACACGGAGAGAACATTCTTGGTACGCACCAGGCCGGAATAAAAAAGCGCCAGGCCTGGCAGAGTCATGAACAGGACCAGCGCGGTCGAGGTCAGTATCCAGGTGGTATTGGCGCCATTCAGATCGCCATCACCGGCAAACACGGTCATCGGCATGCACAATGCCGACAGTATTAGTAACACCCGCCCCATAACTGATTGCTTCATTTTGATTCCCCCCTCATAAGAAACCGGTTTTTTTATAATGCGTCGGTGCCCGTCTCCCCGGTACGTATACGGATGGCCTGTTCCAGATCCTGTACGAAGATCTTGCCGTCACCGATCTTCCCGGTATTGGCCGCCTTGGTAATGGCCTCGATCGCATTTTCAACCATGCTGTCATCGATGGCGATCTCGACCTTGGTCTTGGGCAGAAAATCCACCACGTATTCGGCACCACGATAGAGTTCCGTATGGCCTTTCTGCCGGCCAAAGCCCTTGACTTCGGTGGCCGTCAGGCCCTGCACCCCGACTTCGGACAAGGCATCGCGAACGTCATCCAGTTTGAATGGCTTGATTATTGCCGTAAGTAATTTCATGCCGCTATCCTCCCAACCAGCAATGTGTGTGTTTGCAGCTTGATGTTATTCATGTGCACCTTTTCGGTGCTCGCAGAGAATAGCAATTTATTCCTGGTGCTGCACTGACAACACCGACCACAGCCGTTCTTGCTGTTTTGGTATCTGCAAACATTTATTGTTTGTGTTGTAGAAAAAACTCTCTGATTCCCGGCCGGGTATTTGCGCCCGATTGGCACGGGATACCGGTCTCCAGGTTCGTTAAACGGGTCTCGGCGTCCGTATCGGTATAAAACTGCCCGGATTCAGGCCCGTTTTTGCACCCGGATTGCTCAATCATGCCTGTTAGGGGTGCAGAATGTGTGCCAATTCGGGACGTCGGCAAAGGACTTGTTTCCAAACAGGGACTTAACAGGGTTTTGTTTTAACCTGTCGAGCACAGAAGGCTCAACATTCGCACTTAATTTGTGCGATTACGATGCGGGACGCCCAATGTTTGGGCAGACAGACGAGAATTTGCCCGGGTCAAATCAGCCGCAGATAAAAAAACGGGCGCCGAAGCGCCCGTGGAAGTTTACAGAGGGTGATGATATTGATAGTCGTTACTTGGATCCTGCGCCTGACGCGGTGAACTCGGGATACGCCTCCATTCCACATTCGGAAATGTCGACGCCCTCGTATTCCTCTTCTTCACTGACACGGATACCCATGACAGCCTTGAGAATGGCCCAGGTGATGAAGCTGGCGACAAAGACCCAGACAAAGATAGTCAACAGGCCAACCAGCTGGCCGCCGAACGTGGCATCGGCGTCGGTAATCAGCACCGCCAGGATGCCCCAGATACCAACCGTACCGTGCACCGATATAGCACCGACCGGATCGTCGATCTTGAGTTTATCCAGTGCAATGATACTGAAGACCACCAGCACACCACCGGCGGCACCGATCAACGTGGCCTGCAAGGCCGTGGGATCGGCGGGCTCGGCCGTGATGGCAACGAGACCGGCAAGGGCGCCGTTCAATGCCATGGTTAAATCCGCTTTTCCGAACATGAGCTTGGCGACGATCAGGGCGGCGATAAGACCGCCGGCAGCCGCCGCATTGGTATTCAGAAAAACATAGGCCACTTCGTTGGCCACGGCGATGCCGCCCAGTTTCAGGGTCGAACCGCCGTTG
>DATIPP010000045.1:0-3682 GCA_035471825.1 Gammaproteobacteria bacterium | reverse complement strand
GATGCGACGTGCCTTGGGGCTTGAAACCCAGGGAACACGGCAGGAGGCTGAACGGTTACGGGCGGAATAGGCCAGCAGTGTCGGGGCCTCGAATCCGGGCACCAGGCGCTTGTAACTGTTGGTGCTGGCATTGGCAAATGCATTCAGGGCCCGGGCATGCTTGAAAATACCACCGATGTAATACAGGGCCTCTTCAGACAACCCGCCGTATTTGTCACCGGCAAAAATATTCTTGCCGTCTTTCGCCAGTGACTGGTGCGTGTGCATACCATTGCCGTTGTCGCCGACCAGCGGTTTCGGCATGAAGGTCGCGGTCTTGCCATAGGCATGGGCCACGTTTTGCACGACGTATTTCAGGATCAGTAATTCGTCAGCCTTGCGTACCAGGGTATTGAACAGGGTACCGATTTCCGCCTGGCCGGCAGTCGCCACTTCATGGTGGTGAACCTCCACAGGAACATCCATATCAACCAAAGTGGCACACATTGCTGAACGAACGTTCTGCAATGAATCAACCGGCGGGACGGGAAAATAACCGCCTTTTACCCCAGGCCGGTGACCGATGTTCGGTTCATCCGAAAGCCTGTCGCTGTTCCAGGAACCTTCCGCTGAATCGATTTCATAGAAAGCGCTGTTGATGCTGTCGCTCCAGCGAACGTCATCGAAAATGAAGAACTCGGGTTCCGGACCGAAATACGCAGTATCAGCGATACCGGTAGATTTCAGGTAGGCCTCGGCCCGCTTGGCAAGGGAACGCGGATCACGCTCATAACCCTGCATGGTCGTCGGTTCCAGAACATCGCAACGAATATCAATTGTCGGGTCATCATAGAACGGGTCGAGCACGGCAGTCTCTGTATCCGGCATCAATACCATGTCTGATTCATTAATCCCCTTCCAGCCGGCAATCGATGAGCCGTCAAACATTTTCCCGGACTCGAAAAAGTCATCATCGGCGACGGTAACCGGGATCGTAACGTGTTGTTCCTTGCCGTGGGTATCGGTAAAACGCAGGTCAATAAACTGCGCCTCGTGCTCACTGATGAGCTTTTTTACTTTGTCTTTAGACATTTTTATCTCCTCGTCTATTGTCGAATTTCATCGCCTGCGTAACTGTGGCTCATGAAAAACGGGTTTGCTTGCCTGCATGATATTCACCACGGGCAGACTACAGATACTATTTCAGACCAAAAGATGTGCATTTAACATGCCACCTGAAAACCAGGCAAATAATATTAAAAATGAGGAGCTTAGGTGACAATTATCTTAATATAGCGCACTTATTTTGTGCACACCCTTAATTTGGTGCCCTATTATAGGGCAGATTAGCCAAAAACGATAATGTGCCGGTCGGAGATTATCTCCACACGCAGCTCCCTCAGTCCCGCCCGCTGCATTTGCTCCTCCACTTCCTCCGGTAAAAAGGCCGCGCAGAGTGAATGATAGAAATCCCGTTGCAATACCTCCGGTTCGCCAGCGGCGTATTCATCCACCAGCATGGCGGCTTCGGTCTCCGAATCCGGCCGCATCAGGTCCATGATAAAGACAGTGGTATCCTCTTCACTTACCTTCGATACTGCATCCCAAAGCACTGCCGGATCATGCAGGTGATGCAACAAGCTGTTACTGATAATAACGGGGTATCTTTGCCGCGGGAAATCCGTCGTCGGCAGTCGCCGGTTAAACAGGCGGATCCTCTCCTTCAGTCCCGCAGCGGCAACTGCCTTTTTTCCCGCCGCGAGCATCGCTTCCGATCCGTCGATGCCGTCGATGTGACATTCAGGAAATGCTTTTGCAAACCGGATTGTGATGTCAGCCGGACCGCAACCCAGGTCCAGTACCGGACCATTGACTTTTAATCCCGAAAAACGGGTTTTGAATTCCTCGATGAATTGGTTATGCGGTTCTTCGAAATCCGCATTGGCATACGCGGCCGCCTGATCGATGTCTTCCATGAGTTCGGGTTCGGGAATGCGTTGCATGCGCAATTATACTTTCACTGTGTTTATTCGTGGTCGTTGCCATTCATTGGAGCAACAGTTATAAGCAAAATCGGTTCCGCCTTTGTCCGGCGGGTGCACAGCTCCTTCGTATCCCTGCGAACGCAGCATAAGTACATCCCTGTACAAAACATCTTGTTGCTTGCCTGCAGGCGTAACCTATGCTGGATGAGTAGAGTGAGTGAGATTTCTCACGGAGTTTATCCTGAGCGTTGTCGAAGGTTTCGAAATGACAGTTCGAAACAAATAATCAATCCTCCGGCAGGACACTCTCCCCTTCCATCAGGTTCTCGACGGTCTCCCTTCTCCGGATCACGTGCACCGTTTCGCCATCCACCATGATCTCGCAAGCTCGCGGCCTTGAGTTGTAGGTAGAGCTCATGCTGAAGCCGTAGGCGCCAATAGACATGATCGCTAGCAGGTCGTCGGGCTGCAGTAAAAGACGCCGGTCCCGGCCGAGAATATCGGCACTTTCGCAAACAGGCCCGACAATATCGTACCTGATATTGCTTTCCTGCTCCGGTTCGACGACCGGCAGGATGTCATGCCAGGCATCATAGAGCGAGGGACGCAGGTTTTCCGTCATGGCGGCATCGACGATGGCGAAGTTTCTCTCCGGCGCCTGCTTGAGGTATTCGACCCGTGTCAACAATACCCCGGCATTACCCAGAATGCTGCGGCCCGGTTCGATGACGATCTCGCAGTCACGGCCGGCGAACAGTTTGCAGACTTCCCTGACATACTCTTCCGGTTCCGGCGGGTTTTCGTCCCGGTAACGGATTCCCAATCCACCGCCGATGTCGACATGGCTCAATGACGTTATGTTTTCAATTTCATCAATCAGTTCCATCAGGCGCATGAGTGTGTCCCTGAACGGCGCCATTGCCGTTATCTGGGACCCGATATGACAATCGATTCCGATTACCTGGATGGCTTCCATGGAAACGGCGAGTTCGTAAACGGACAACGCATCGTCATACGGGATGCCGAACTTGTTTTCCTTCAACCCGGTGGCAATATATGGATGGGTCTGCGCATCGACATCGGGATTGACGCGGATGGAGACCGGCGCGGCCTTGCCCTGCTCCCTGCCGACCTGGTTGATCCGGTCGAGTTCGCCTGTTGATTCCACGTTGAAACATTTGATCCCGACATCCAGCGCCCGCCGGATCTCGTCAAAGCGCTTGCCGACGCCGGAGAACACGATCCTGTCCGCTTCGCCCCCCGCACGAAGCACACGTTCCAGTTCACCCGCGGAAACGATATCGAAACCGGAACCCAGTCTTGCCAACAGGTTCAGCACGGCGAGACTGGAATTGGCCTTGACGGCGTAACAGATCAGGTGCGATTGATCACCGAAGGCTTTTTCAAAAGCCTGCCAGCGTTCCTCGATCGCCGCCCGCGAATAGATATACGTAGGCGTACCGTAACGCTCGGCAATCTCCGGCAAAGAGACACCCTCGGCACATAACAGGCCGTGTGAATAGGCAAACGCGGTCATTTCGATTCAGGCTGTCAGGCGGGAAGTGGCAGCGGCGGCTTCCTCTTCCTCCGGATGATACAGATCGCCCTTCTGTCCGCATGCTGCAAGCAGAGAGGCAAGGAACAAGGCAAGAACCAGGCGCCTGGATATTTTTGTGATTCTGAAAGTCACGGACTTGCTCCGGTGGATTATCCTGTCC
>DATIPP010000044.1:0-4228 GCA_035471825.1 Gammaproteobacteria bacterium | reverse complement strand
CGTGACCTGACGATCGATGATGCACTGGCCCTGTTGCGTTCACGCAATATCAACCGTATCGCCCCGATTGCCGTGGGCATGGCGCCGGTCAACTGGCGGGGCAGGGAAAGGGAAGTCAATATTCTCGGCTCGACCGCGGCGATGAAAGAAATACGCCACCTGGAAATAACGCAGGGCCGTTTTCTGCCACAAGCCGATCCACGCCAGGCCATGCCGGTTGCCGTTATCGGCGAAAAGATACGCGAGGAACTGTTTGGACCGGAACGGGCGCTGGGAGAATGGCTGCGTGTCGGCGATCGGCGTTTCCGGGTGATCGGCGTGATCAAATCGACCGGCGTTTCCATCGGGGTGGATATGGACGATATCGTCATCGTGCCGGTGACCTCGGCCCAGATCCTGTTCGATTCGCCCGGCCTGTTCCGGGTCCTCGTCGAGGCAAAGGCGTCCTCGTCTATCGAAGCGGCCTCGGAAGATACACGACGGATCATCAAGGAGCGGCATGAAGGCGAAGACGATATCACGATCATTACCCAGGACAGCATTATCGCCACCTTCGACAAAATACTCGGTACCCTGACGTATGGTATAGCCGGGATAGGTGCCATCAGCCTGGCCGTTGCCGGGATACTGATTATGAATGTCATGCTGGTGTCCGTTGCCCAGCGGCGTGCCGAGATCGGGTTGCTCAAGGCCATTGGCGCACCTGCCCGGGATATCATGAAACTGTTCGTGACCGAGGCACTGCTGCTTTCCGTGTCCGGTGCTGTAATTGGCGTCCTGCTGGGACTGGGCGGGGCGGAGTTCTTGCAGCGCCTTTACCCCGATATTCCGATCGCCGCGCCGTTGTGGGGCGTCCTGGCTGCCACCGGCATTGCCGTGGTAACCGGGGTGCTGTTCGGCGTGATGCCGGCAAAGCGGGCGGCGCAACTCGATCCGGTACTGGCATTGGCGAAACGTTAGCGTATGCGTGCTTCCGACCTGTTAAAACTTTCCATGGGTGCGGTACTGGCTTACCGCTTGCGTTCCACGCTGACGATACTGGGGATCCTGGTTGGTATCGGTTCGGTCGTGTTGTTAACTTCCATCGGTGAAGGCGTGCGTGTTTTCGTCATGGATGAATTCACCCAGTTCGGGACCAATCTGGTTGCCGTTGTGCCGGGTAAGACAGAAACATTCGGTATTTCGGGCGCGACGATCAGTACCGTGCGTCCGTTGACCATTGATGATCTCGAGGCGCTGGAAAGAATCGATAACGTGAAAAAAGCAGTGCCGATTGTGCAGGGCAATGCCAGCGTCGAATACGGCGTGCGTTCCCGCCGCACCATTGTGCTGGGTGTTAATTCCGGCGTACCGGAAGTCTGGAAGATGCCGGTCGGCAGCGGCCGTTTCCTGCCGGAGGGCAGCATGCGGGCCTCGCGTTCCTTTGCCGTGCTTGGATCAAAATTACGCGACGAATTATTCGGTAACAACAACCCGCTCGGGAAACGCATCCGTGTCGGCGGTGATCGTTACCGGGTAATCGGTGTCATGGCGTCCAAGGGACAGATGCTGGGCTTCGACCTTGACGATACGATCTATATCCCCATCGACAAGACGCTGGAAATGTTCAACCGTGAGGGACTGATGGAGATCGATCTGCTGTACGAACCGGGCACTTCGGTGGACCGGTTGACGGATAATATCAAGCGCGTGCTGATAGCCCGCCACGGGGACGAGGACTTTACCCTCATTACCCAGGACAAGATGCTGGACGTGCTGGGTTCCATTCTCGACATCCTGACTCTGGGTGTGGCGGCCATTGGCGGTATCTCGCTGCTGGTCGGCGCGGTCGGTATCCTGACAATCATGACCATCTCAGTGACGGAAAGGACCTCGGAAGTGGGATTGCTCAGGGCACTGGGCGCGCGGCGCGGTCATATTCTGCACCTGTTTCTCAGCGAAGCGGTAGTGCTTGGTTTTGCGGGCGGCGTGCTGGGAGTCACGGCCGCGATTTTGCTGGTGTGGATATTAAAATTATTTCTGCCGGCGTTACCTGTCGAGATCGCCTGGCTATACGTCAGCCTGGCCCTTTTCCTGGCACTGGTGATCGGTCTGCTGGCGGGGATCGTTCCTGCGCTGCGCGCGGCACGCATGCAGCCGCTGGAAGCGTTAAGAACTGAATAATATATAAGGAGTCAGTGGTTAGTAGTCAGTAGACAATCATCCAGTGCCTGTTGTTCTTTGTCCGGAGTCTGAATTCAGGCATTGTCCATCATACTGGCGAATGCCAGTATCCAGTGAATAATTTCCTCTGACTCCTGGCATCTATCCAATAAAAAATAAACCCCCTTTCGGGGGCTTATACATTATATATAGGGGGAGTGTAATTATGTTTACTGCTGCTGAACAATACGCCACTTGCCGTCAGGTTGTCGGCAGGCGACGCCATAGGCGTCCTCGGTCTTCCCGTCGATGGAAACAGTTTGATAAAACTCGCGGCAATAATTACCGGATTCCGAGTAGCCGTCACGGACAGGGGTAATAGCGCCATAGTTGCCCGATTCCGGGTTGTTCCAGGTGATCTCTTCACCAATCGGCGCACTGCGTGCATCGACAACGGCCTCGTTGGCTCTCATGCGATCGACTTCATCCATGGTGCGGCCGACCTCGCTGCCCATCAGTCCACCTACCAGGACGCCAATCGCGGTGCCGGCCAGCTGTCCCGTTCCACTGCCGAACTGTGCGCCCAGCAGGCCGCCAAGTGCTGCGCCTGTGGCGCCGCCGACGGTTTGCTTGGGTCCGTATTCGGCACAGGATGTCATTGTTAGTACAACGGTTATCAAGAGTAACTTCAGGTATTTCATGTTGTTGTCCCTCAAACTTGAAAATTCAGTAAACATTGTTGCGCAGACTACTTCAACGGCGCCTTGTGTAAAATGAACTCTGTCACAAAGATGAAAGTTTCATTTTCCGTGACCATTAGCATTTTCACGCGCGGCAAAGAGCAATTCCCCCACTGTGTTGTCCGTAGGCAGGGAAAAATCCAGGTACCAGTCACTAATGTCGTAAAATGGTTCTGGTGTTATAAGACAAACAACTTCGTCCGCAGTTTCCTTTACCCGTGATAATTTTTCCGGCGGAGCCACAGGCACCGCCACAATGATGCTGCCTGCTTGTTGTTTGCGTACCGCCCCGATGGCCGCCCTCATGGTGGCGCCAGTTGCCAGGCCGTCGTCGACAAGGATCACGATACGGTCTTTCAATTTTGGCAATGGCCGGTTGCCACGGTATGCCTTCTCCCGGTGGTGTAATTCGTCCAGCGCTTTCCGGACTGCGCTATCAATACCATTCTTGTTGACGCCTGCCCGGTTAACCACGCGATCGTTCCAGATCACCACGTCGCTGCTTGCGACGGCACCCATTGCCAGTTTTTCGTTACCGGGAATACCAATCTTGTACACCAGCAGTAAACCGAGCGGAGCATGCAACGCGGTGGCAACCTCTTTAGCAACGGGCACGCCGCCTCGCGGCAATGCCAGGACGATTATTTCCGGGTTGTCGCGCAGGGATTCGAGTGCTCTCGACAGTGCCCGGCCGGCGATGTGCCGGTCGGCAAACGGGACAGCGATGGAATCACCTTTAAGAAAGTCATCCTGGTTGTATGGCAAAAGCACTCTCTTACTCTTAAGTGCAGGCCTCAGGCGGCCGCAGTGTAGTTACCCGGATGTTGCCGGTTGGAGAATGCTGCCGGAGCAGAAACCGGTTTCTCTCGCCTTCGTGTTGAAGCTGCCGGGGCAATTTCACCCAATGGCTTGTCGAAACATGCATCGCTTAATGCGGGAATGTTCAGAAGCCTGATATTTCGCCTTTCTTTTTTAATCAGGCCGGCCTTCTCGAAGCGCGTCAGGATGCGGCTCACGGTTTCCAGTGTCATGCCGAGGTAATTACCGATATCCTGGCGTCCCATGGAGAGATTAAAAGAAGCCCCGGAATAACCGATGTTCTTGAAGCGCAGGGACAGTGACAGCAGGAACCCGGCAATTCGCGCTTCCGAGTCCTTGCGGCCCATGGAGAGGAGCATGTCCTGCTTGCCGGTTATCTCCTTGCTGGCCTTGCGCCACAATTGCATTTGCAGGGCCGGCAAGTCATTGCCAAGCGAGGCCAGTTTTTGAAACGGCAGGACACAAACGCTGCTGGTTGCAAGTGCCACGGCCGTGGACTGGTAATGATTGTTCCCGACACCATCGAT